>JBFJZQ010000067.1:0-12471 GCA_041622015.1 Oleiphilaceae bacterium | reverse complement strand
AGGTGATTCTTTGAGCAAAGATTCTGATAAAGAGGTGAGCATTGAGGAAGAGCAGCTTCGCAAGTAATAGAAACTAGGTTTTAATAGGAAAACCATCGGCGAAACTTCTGGTAAAGCAATGTATGCGGCGGAAAAAATAGAAAGAAGCGTTCAGTTATAGTTGGTTCTGCTTAATGGTGATTTCGGGTTTCATATAGCTTAGGCTAGATCGAGGTAAAAGACGATCAGCCTCTTTTTTAACAACCGAATAACATTCGCAACTGAGTGCTTCAAGCTGGTAGCGGTCAATGACTGTGATTTGCCCTCGGCAATATTGAATAACACCCTTCTTTTGAAGTTTTCCAGCAGCTTCGGTGATCCCTTCTCGTCTGACTCCCAACATATTGGCAATCAGTTCTTGAGTCATTTTAAGCTTATTACTGCTTAAACGATCCAAAGATAGCAGTAACCAGCGGCATAATTGCTGGTCTATGGTGTGATGTCGATTACACACCGCAGTTTGCGCCATTTGGGTGATCAAAGCTTGCGTATAAGAGAGAAAAACATGGAGCAGTTCACCATGAAGGTCAAACTCTTCATGCATGTGTTTTTTAGACAGCTGATAGGCTTTGCCCGCACTTTGCACCACAGCCTGACTTGGAGTACTGCTGCCGCTCATAAATAAGGAGACGCCAATTAAACCATCATTACCGACTAATGATATTTCAGAAGAGTCACCGTTTTCCATGATATTGAGCAATGCAACAATACAGCTGGTCGGAAAATGCACATAATTAATAGTTTCACCTGGGTCATAAAGTATAGAGCCTGAGGACAAGTCTACCAAGGTTAGATGTTGTGCTAAACGAGCCATTACCTCATTAGATAAAGATGCTAATAAATGATTTTTTTGAAAGTGGTGAAGCATTAGGAGTCCTTCCTATCGCTGGATTTTATAGTTATGTGTACTTTTGTAACTGAAAGTTCCTTTTAGGACTATTAACTATTTTAGAATACTTATCTGTGCGCTAGCGAACATAAGCTAAATCTTAGAGGATAAATGATAGGAAATTTGTAGGTAGCTGTAACTTATTGATTTTGTTTGTATAAAAGTAAGTCGGCGTTGACGGTTCGATTACGGCCATGCTTTTTGGCTTGGTATAATGCTTTGTCTGCAAGTTCGATTAACAAACTAACGGTCTTTTGATTATTCGGAATCAAACTTGCCACACCTAAGCTGGCGGTTAATTTGATGGTTTCACCTTGATATTTAATGACGAGACTCTCAATCTGATGACGTATGCGTTCTGCAATAGTGGCTGCGCCCTTATTATCTGTGTCAGGTAAAATAATGGCTAACTCTTCACCTCCGTATCGACACACTAGATCAGGAGGGCGCTTTACTATGTTGTACATAGCAGTGGCGACGGTCTTTAAGCTTAGATCACCCGCCAAATGTCCGTAATTGTCGTTCACCAATTTAAAATGATCCAGATCGACCATAATTAACGATAGGGATGACCGAGTTCGCAAGGCGCGACGGAATTCTTTATCTAGCATGTCATCAAAATAGCGTCGGTTGCGAACACCGGTGACCTGATCCATTGTGGATAAGTCAGATAATTCATCATTGAGCGTTTTTACTTTTTCTAGGGCAACTTGTAGATCTTGGGTGCGCGATTGTACCTGAACCTCTAACTCTTGGTATTGTTTTTGCTGTGTTAAAATCAACTCTTCTTTGATATGGATAGACTCTTTTTCGGCGATAAAACGCCGTTGCATTGCATCATAAAGTCGTTCTGCTAGCGCAAATGAAAGCAATATTATCTCAATGGCAGAGCCAATTTGAGCTGCCGATTCTGTAAACAAATTCCGTGGTATAAAGCCAAATTTATTCATGGCCAATATCACGATGCCAACGAGCAAGAAGCTCCAAGCTGCTGAGAAATAAATGGCGTACTTATACATGCTTTTGAGCATGACATAGTAGCTAATTATTAGGATAGATAGGCATGTCACAATGGATAAGCTGGCAACATAAGGAATCATGAGTTGATAAGGTAAGCTAACGCTGAGAGCAGATATTAATAGGCCTATAAAGGTCTGGAATATGAAAAACTTGTAGATCCTGGGGTGATAGGTATCGAGTTTAAGGAAGTTGCAGACAAAAATAATAGACGCAGAAAAGCCTAGTGGAGCAATGATTGCCACACTTTTTTCATTCCACTCTGGTAGGTTTGGCCAGATAAACTGATAAGCAAAACCTGTAAGAGATAGTTGAACGACAGCAAAGGTTAGAACATAAACTACGTAAAATCCATAAGCGCTATCTCTAAGTCGAATAAATAGAAACAGGTTATAAAGTGCCATGACCAAGACTA
Organism: Oleiphilaceae bacterium; assembly: GCA_041622015.1. GTDB lineage: Bacteria > Pseudomonadota > Gammaproteobacteria > Pseudomonadales > Oleiphilaceae > PZPK01. The sequence continues at coordinate 10,111 of JBFJZQ010000067.1, read as the reverse complement.
TCCCATAATACAAACCATGTTCTGCAAAACGATATTGGTCATGTTCAAAAAAAGTTTGCTCAGGCCAAAGGGTCAAGGGTAATTGTATGGCGCTGGACGAGCGGACTCTCAAGACTATGTCTTGCTTGCTCTGGGCACTAGGTATAGGAAATAAAAATGCTCTGTGTAGAATAGGTCGTTCAGAAAAACGACGTTTATCGCCTGTAAAGAGCGTTTCAACAACCTTTCCTTCTTGAATTCGGTAAAAATAGATGTCGTCCAGCAGGGCATAATCGAGTTCGAGCAAGCTGGCTAAATTTTGAGGTGGAATGCTAAAACGGAACCAATACGTATGACTAGAAAAGCCAAAAGACGGTGTCTCAAATTTACTTTCGTTCCATTTTAAATCGTCTTGATCAAGGATACTTTGAATGCTGAGTTGATGTTCAGGATCAACTAAGACTTCTATTTGCTTACCGTCTATTCTTAGAGGTTCTGAATTACTTGCATAAGAAGAAAAAGAGAAACAGCAGGCGATAACAAATAGGCACAAACATACAAACTGAATAGTATTATGTGCCGGAAAACGCATAATCACGTGATTACCCTTTCCTGAGTGAAATAGAATTAATTATTAATCACCCTTTAGTATAGTCATTGCTAATGGCTTCGCTTTAAATTTGGCCTTAAAGCATAAACCGATTAATTTGAATGAGGTATTTTTAGTCTGATATTAATGCCTTATCTGTTTGTCATTCATTTACAGTTAGGTATAAACCTACGAAGTCTTTAATAGCTGATTTGAGCAAAAAAAGATTATATGATCGTCTGATCAAACCTTAAGCCTTTAGCTTTATACTCCCGCAAATCAATGCCAAATTTACCGTTGGTGAACACTTCTTTTACTCTAAGTGGTTTTCCTTCTTTATCTTTTTGTTCAAGACTTAAGTCGACTACGCGCTCTCGGCATAATTTCTTTTCTGAATTTCGAACGATAATCACTTTAGGGCGCAATTTATTATTTTGTTGGCATGAAAGAATTATTCCTGCTTCACCATTAGTGAGCTCAACAATATGCCCGGGGGGGTAAATACCAATGAGTCTGATGAAGGATCGAACAATTTCTTCATCAAATTGCGTGCCCCGGCAATCATAGAGAATACGCAAAGCTTCGAGCGTAGAACGAGCAGAGCTATAGATTCTGTCACTAGTGATGGCATCAAAGGCATCGACGACACCGACAATTTTAGCAAAATAAGGGATTTTTTCGGCACTAATGCCGCGTGGATAGCCTTTGCCATTCATCTGTTCATGGTGGTTATAGGCTACATCCACCGTGATAGGTGGCGCATCAGATTTCGACATTAAGAGTTTTCGGCCTAATTCGGCATGGGTTTTAATGATGGCATATTCTTCGTTAGTGAGAGAGCCCTCTTTATTAAGTACCTCTATAGGAATATTAATTTTTCCAACGTCATGCAGCATGCCTGCCATGCCTAAATCTTCCAGCTCTTTTTCCATTAGACCGAGCTCTTGTCCCAGTGCAATGGAAATAATGCCAACTCGCATGCTGTGTTCAGCGGTGTAATCATCCTTATTTTTGATCTGGGTGAACCACATCATGGCATTAGGGTTGTTAATCACGCTTTCGACACAATGCTTAACGGCAACTTTTATTTCACTGGTATTCAATTCTTGTGAAAAGCGCAGGCTATTCAGGGCATTGTCGACTGTTTTTTTTGCGTAGTCATAATGACTAGCCGCTACGGCCAACTCTTTTTCAATCGGAACTTTATATATTCTTTTATTGATCACTTCTGGTTTTTTATCTGGGTTTTTTTTGGTGTAGGTAACCGTTGTTTGAGTGACATCAATAAATACATATTGACAGTATTCACGTAGTTGCTTTATTTCTTCATCACTACTGATTAAGAAACCTTGAAATAAAAAAGGTGTTTCTGTCCAGGGTCTGTCAAGCTCAACCACATACATACCAATACACAGCTCATCGGTAGAGAGTTTCTCTCTCACGAGCTTTTTATTAACATCAACGTGATTATAATTGTGCTCACCGATCATATGTGGCGTCCTGATAATTTTACTAACCTATTAAAAATAGCAGATTATCTCGATGTGGGTAGATTAGTTTTGATCGTCAGGGTGCTATTTTCGGTTTATTTTAGTTAGCAAGTTTTAAGCTATGTTAAGGCTTACTTCCATTTTTGTGGAAATGTACGATGCTGATGAAGTGCCTGAGTTAATGGCGCTTTATCATCTGGCTCGTTATTTCCCCATTGATCAAAGAATACCAGTTCTTCTATAGGCATCCTGTTTAGCCAACCCGCTGATTTTAGGTCAGGTTCAGAGTTGAATTGGGAAACATAGCCCACACACAGGTAGGCGATTGGAACGATATCCTCTGGAATGTTTAAAGCAGAGCGCAAATCATCTTGTTCGATTATACTCACCCAACCTACTCCCAGGCCTTCAGCCCTAGCTGCAAGCCAAAAGTTTTGGACAGCGCACACCGTACTAAATAGATCCATTTCTTTATTGGTGGTTCTGCCTAATACTACGGAGCCTGTGCGGGAACGGTCGCAAGTGATGCATATATTTAGCGGAGATTCGAGAATGCCCTCTAGCTTGAGTTTTCGGTAGAGTTTGCTTTTTTTGGGCTCAAACATATCCGCAGCGGCTTCATTAGCTTTTTTGAAACCTTGGTGAACTGCCGATTTTACCTTCTGATCCCGAATAACAAGGAAGTTCCAGGGTTGCATAAAGCCAACAGAAGGGGCGTGGTGCGCGGCATATAATACTCTGCTAAGGACCTCTTCTGGTATCGGTTCGGCTTTGAATTGGCTGCGGACATCGCGGCGGTTAAAAATGGTCTTATACAAACCATCGCGTTCTGACTTGTTAAAATAATGTGACGTTTGAGCGTTTGGATTTTGGTTTTCCACTAGATTCCCCTTCATGGAAAGTCGTTCACACTTTTGTCCATAAGCATGAAATATACAAACAGGCCGGTCTTCTGACTTGGGGTCTGCTTATTTTTACGCCTTCCCGAGATTGATCAGTGGCATCGTGTAAAAATAATCACCCTTACAGCGTTGGGCACGTGTCGGATTTGCACCGACTTCCCGATTCTCTCTTTAGCTAGAATTGTTCAAGACTTAACTAGAACTTTTCACACCTAAATAGCACCTGTTTGAGCTGATCTTGATCAAACTAATCTATACTGTAGTTAGCTTAATGTGGGTCGAACTGTGTCAAAGCCTTTTGTTTGTGTCAATCTCTAAAAAGATAGATAGATTCGTTTTCAAGAATATAGCTTGAATGCAAAAAGTTAAATGACATCACCTAGGCCACCGTTTATCATTTGCGGCTAAATTTGCATTCATATTTTAGCGCAGGTTGTATTTGAAATTTATTTTCTACGTCACCCTAAAACTATGTTGATAAAACAGTCTATTAGTCGAGTTGATACGCTTATTATTTCCTTGAGATCATTTCTTGAATTCAAACATCCTTGTCAGTGTATTTGGCTGCTTTCGCTTATAGCACAGCCAATTTTGGCTGAGCCAGTGACAGAGTATGATCCTGCGCTACCTCGTTCATTAGTGCTTTGTCAGGCCTCTGAAAATAAAAATTATCAGTCGAACGACCCAATTGAAGAGCTCGCTTTAATGCCTGAAGCAGACCGACAAGCTTTGGAAGAAGGCAGTATGTTGCTGCACGCGCGCGATGTGAACTATATCCCTGATGAAAAGCTAGAATTATTAGGCGAAGTAGAGGTTCAACATGGTCTCTATCATGCTTACAGTGACCAGGCGATTATTGATCAAATTAGTCAGAAGGCGGAACTAACGGGTAGCATTGTCTTAGGCAGTCCAGACTTAACGCTCCAGGGTTCTTCAGCAATCATGAGCGTTACCAATGATGAAGTGAGAATAGAAAATGCCCAATTTTTCAACAAGCAGACGGGCGTTAACGGCGAAGCCAAAACGCTGAGTCGTCCTGATGAAAATACCTTGATTATTCACGATGGTTTATTTTCAAGTTGTCCACCAGAGGATAGAGACTGGGCCTTTGCCTCTAGTAAAATTACCTTAAACCGTGAAGAAGGATTCGGTCAGGCAAAGCATACGCGTTTTCTAATCAAAGATACGCCAGTACTTTATATTCCCTGGTTTTCCTTTCCAATTGATGACAGACGAAAATCCGGATTTTTATATCCGACCATCGGTAGCTCGAATACTGAAAGCGGGATTTTTCTTTCAACACCCTATTATCTGAATTTGGCTGAAAACTACGATGCGACGGTGACACCGGCTTATATCGGGGGGCGAGGTATTCATTACGATATAGAAGGGCGTCATAAAAGTACCTATACCGATAGCATTTTAATGCTAGGTTATATCGACAAGGATGATTTTTACGATAATGAACAAGAATTATTGAATCGTTCCGATGACTCGACACGTTGGGGGCTAAGTTTTGAGCAAGAGATTCATCCCTTTGCTGATGGTTGGACGGGGCAGCTGAAATTTAGTGAAGTGAGTGACAATAATTATTTGGAAGATTTGAATCAGGGCTTGAATATTGATCGCACCGATAATCTGGATCGACGTGCCGAGTTCTCCTATGATCGTGAAGATTGGCGTTTCTCCTTCCTCTTGCAACAATATAAAAGTATTGATGATCAAGTATTACCGAGTGAGCGGGCTTATCAACGCTTACCTGAAATGTATTTCGAAATAGGCCAAGTTTATAAGCGTTTCCAATTTGATTGGTCTAGTCGCTATGTCTACTTCTATCGTGATCGTGATCAATTAGTTGGCGATGAACGTACTTTTGGCTCGCGTTTGCGACATCAGGCCAAATTGTCTTTTCCATTTAATCAAACCTGGGGGTATTTTAAGCCCGCTGTCATTTTGGACCAGACTGACTATATGCTGCAAGACTACTCGCCCGTTAATAATCATGTGTCTCGAAGCGTCCCCTTTTATGAGCTGGATTCAGGCTTATACTTTGATAGAAAAGCCAAGTTTCAAGGTGGCCACTTCAGGCAAAGTCTAGAGCCCAGAGCCTATTACGTGTATTCAGACTTTGTTGATCAGGATGATTTGCCTAATTTTGATACCACGCTGCCCAGTTTCAATTTTCAACGCTTATTTAATGCTCATCGTTTTAGTGGCGGCGATCGGGTCGGTGACAATAACCGTCTGACTTTGGGGTTAACGAGCCGTTGGACAGACTTATCCAATGGTATCGATAGGGCGGTGGTAAGTGTTGGGCAGATCTTTCATTACCGTGATAGACGCGTCAATATTGATGGCGTGGGTGCGTCAGATAATAGCTCTTCCCTCGTTGCCTCAGAATTACTCTTGCGACCCATAGACGGACTAGAAATCGGTATGTCAGGTTTATGGGATACCGAAGAAAAACAAACTCAAGAAGGTAATAGTAGAATTCAGTTCCATAGTAAATATTATCGTTATGTCATGAACTTCAGTCATCGTTATATTCGTGACGAATTAGAGCAGCTTGATAGTTCATTTATCACCCCTTTATATAAAGAACTGAGTTTAATTGGTCGTTGGCGTTACAATTTGGATAACAATCGTACGATTGGTTCTCTAGCTGGGTTAGAATACGGCAGCTGTTGTTGGCGAGTGCAGTTTTTAATGCAGTCTAATCTCAACAGCAAAGATGAAGTATTACATGGTGTCTTATTCCGGTTTCAGTTAAGCGGAGTCGGCGGATTCGGGCAAAGCGCGAAGAGAATGGATAATAATATTCCTGGCTATGCGGCGCGCGAAGAACGATTTAATTAAGTTAATTATTAGGTTTCGAATGAATTTTCAATACTCAGGTTTTAGGTTCAGTATGTGCAGACATATACATTTGTTCTGCTTGTTTGCATTTTTAGCGATGTTTAGTGCTTCATCTTTTTCAGAGCCACAGTTGAAAGAAAAAAAACAAGGTGCGAAAACAGCACAGCTTGTCGATAAGGTCGTGGCGATTGTTGATGACGATATTATTATGCTGTCTGAGTTAAATGAGCGAATCGTCTCGATTAAAAACCGCCTCTCTCGCCAAGGCACGCCGTTGCCGCCAGATGATGTTGTTGAGCAGAGAGTTTTAGATCAGCTTATTCTTGAAAGTGTTCAATTACAGTTAGCGACCCGCGCAGGCATTCGAGTACCCGATGAACAATTAAATGAAACCCTAGAAAATATTGCTCAAGGCAATAATATGACCATTGAGCAGTTTGAAGCGCAGCTTGAGTTAGAGGGTGAAAGTTATACTGGAGCGCGTGAGCAAATTCGAAGAGAAATGATTTTATCCCGCCTACAGAAACGAGAAGTAGATAGACGGGTGCGGGTAACAGAGCAGGAAGTCAAAAACTTTTTGGCCTCAAAAGAAGGTCGCACGCGTTCTGGTGCTGAGTACTTGATTGGCCATATTCTGGTTGCCTTGGCTGAAAATGCCAACGAAGAAGAGGTTCAAAAAGCTAAATTACGTGCACAAGAAATTTTGAAAGAACTGCGCGCAGGTGAAGATTTTAGTAAAGTTGCGGTCGCCAAATCAGACGGCCGACAAGCCTTGGATGGCGGTATTATCGGCTGGCGTAAAGAAACTGAATTACCGACGATAGCCCAAGACATTATTCCTGCCCTAGCGGTCAAAGAGCCTTCTTCACCGATTCGAACCGGCAGTGGGTTTCATATTATCAGTGTTCTCGATAAGCGTGGTGGTCAACAGCAATTAGTTGAGCAAACAAAAGTTCGGCATATTTTGATAGCCCCAAGTACGATTCGTACCGATGCCGAAGCAAAAGAGATGATCGACAAATTATATGAAAGAATTTTAGGTGGCGATGATTTTGCAGAAATTGCCCGGTCAAATTCAGATGATCCGGTGTCAGCCATTGATGGCGGAAATTTAGAATGGGTAACGCCAGGGCAAATGGTGCCAGAATTTGAGCAAATAATGGAGCAGACAAAAGCCGGTAAATATAGCGAGCCTTTCCGCTCTCAATACGGCTGGCACGTACTACAGGTACAGGATAGACGCACTCAAGATATGGGTGAAATGATCCAAACTAACCAAGCGCAGCAAGTATTACATCGCCGAAAATATGAAGAAGAGCTAGCCCATTGGTTGCTTGAAATCAGGCATGAAGCGTTTGTGGATATCAAAGATCCGAAGCATCGCCCGACTGAAGAGTAATACATGCTTGAAACTATAAGTTCTACCTCCGCTATCAAGCCTTTGGTGATTACACCGGGAGAGCCTGCGGGTATTGGTCCGGATTTACTCTTACAAATGCTCGATAATGGCTTTGCAGCATCGATGGTGGTCATGGCGGATAAACGCATGCTGCTAAAACGTGCTGCGTTGTTAGGCATAAAGCTCAGTCTTATTGAGTTTGATGACACTTCTGAAAAAGATATTTTCTCATCCCTGCCGGCGAATACCTTGGTTGTTCAGGATGTTGAACTGGCCGAGGACTCTGAGCCAGGACAGTTGAACCCTAAAAATGCACCCTATGTCTTACGTTGTTTGGATTTGGCTATAGAGGGCTGTTTAGCTGGCCGTTTTTCTGCTTTAGTTACGGGGCCTTTGCATAAAGGTGTAGTGAATGAAGCCGGTATTCCATTTACCGGGCACACAGAGCATCTGCAAATGCGTTGTGCTGTGAATAAAGTCGTGATGATGTTAGCTAGCCCACGCATGCGTGTAGCCTTGGCAACGACTCACTTGCCTTTATTAGCGGTGCCTGAAGCGATTACCAAAAATAGTTTGCGCGAAGTTATCCAGATACTGATTGATGATTTACAGCAGAAGTTTGGCATTCCACACCCCAGAGTCTTGGTTGCCGGTTTAAATCCTCATGCAGGGGAAGACGGGCATATGGGGCGAGAAGAAATTGATATTATCCGCCCTGTGATGGCTGAGTTTTCAACGGCATCTGCTACCTTAATCGGTCCACTTCCTGCCGATACCCTATTCAATAAAAAGTATCTAGAAGACGCCGATGCCGTGTTAGCGATGTATCATGATCAGGGCTTACCTGTTCTGAAATTCGATGGCTTTGGTGAATCGGTCAATATCACTTTGGGTCTTCCGATGATCAGAACCTCTGTTGATCATGGCACTGCCCTCGATTTAGCCGGGACAGGCAAGGCGGATACAGGCAGTTTTAAAACGGCAATTCGCTTGGCCGAACAAATGGTAACTGCATCTTCTCTCTGATTGAGATCGCCGCATGACTTACCCCTTAATTTATATATTCAGGTAGACACGAACATGGCTAAGCCACATAGAAAAGTCGGGCATCAGGCACGAAAACGCTTCGGACAGAATTTCCTCCACGATGAAACGGTGATTGATCAAATTATTAGTGGGATTAATCCTCGCCCTGGCGACCGCATCGTCGAAATAGGTCCTGGCTTAGGCGCACTAACCGAGCCCTTGTTAGAAGCAAATGAAGGAAAATTACAAGTTGTTGAGTTGGACAGAGACTTAATTCCAATCTTGCGCACCAAGTTTTTTAACTATCCCGATTTTATTATTCATGAATCGGATGCCTTAAAGTTTGATTTCGACTCACTGGCCGATGACGAGCATAGTCTGCGTATTGTGGGTAATTTGCCCTATAATATTTCAACGCCCTTAATTTTTCATTTATTAGAAAGTATCGAAAAGCTGCAAGATATGCATTTTATGTTGCAAAAAGAAGTGGTCGAAAGAATGGCTTCGGCACCGGGCTCTTCTTCGTACGGTCGTCTTGGCATCATGACGCAATATTATTGTAAGGTGCAGCCCTTGTTCTTGGTCGGCCCTGAAGCGTTTGACCCGGCACCGAAAGTTGAATCAGCGATCGTAAGATTAATACCGCATAAGACATTGCCTTACCCGGTTGAATCATTGGAGAGGTTGCAAATGATCGTGAGGGTTGCGTTTACTAAACGACGCAAGACCTTAAGAAATGCACTGCAAGGTGTGGTTGAGCCAGAAGCCTTTGAAGCATTGAATATAGATTTGGGTTTAAGGCCAGAAAACCTGACGCTTCAGCAATATACTCAATTGAGTAACTGGAAGCCTGCGTAACTCGATCACTTTCCGCACATTGAGCTTTTCGAAATGCTTGTATTGAGCTACGCCGAAATGCCTTAGATGAAACGCAGAGTTTAATCTGGAAGACCCTTCGACGGGGCTCAGGGAGCGTTATATTTTCCGCACATTGAGCCTGTCGAAAAGCATTCGATGAAACTCAGTTTATGAAAACAACTTCTTAACCGGTAAAAGCGGGTCAAACTCAGGTGTTGCTTTCTGTGCTTTTGCAGCAAAACATTTCATCATATCTTGTGGTCTGAACATGCCTGACTGCCACGTCGCCATATATTTCAAACTATCGGCAACACTATGGTCACGACTGTAGTTGATCATTTCTTTACAGCCGGCCACAGCAACAGGTGACTGAGTCGCAATCATTTTTGCGACGTCCATTACTGAGGCTAACATCTCTTCTTGCGTGGCAAAAACCTTATTCACCAGCCCCGCTTCTTTGGCTTCTTGGGCATCCATATTGCGGCCGGTATAAGCAAGTTCTCTAACCAAACCTTGTGGGATCAGGTGAGGCAAGCGTTGAAGTGTACCTAAATCGGCGGTCATGCCGAGTTGGGTTTCTTTGATGGTAAAGAAGCTGTCTTATGTACAATAGCGGCTGTCACACGCACTAATCATATCTACCGCACCGCCAATACAGCCGCCATGAATTGCTGCAAGAACTGGAATTCGAATGTCTTCTAAACAGTTAAATGCATCTTGTAATTCCAGTACGGCACGTCGTAAATTTTCAGCCATACGCGAAGGATCACCTTGCATCGGGATGCTATTAGAGCTTGTGAATACAGCCAAGTCCATACCGGCAGAAAAGTGTTTGCCTGTTGATGATAAAACAATCACACGGGCTTCAGAGCTCGCATCAATTTCACGAATGGCTACAGGAAGTTCTTTCCAAAAATCCACATTCATTGAATTTAAGGCTTCTGGTCGATTCAGTTTTACGTGAGCGATATGGTTTTCGATGCTCACTTCAAGGGCTTTGTAGCTCATTTTT
>JBFJZQ010000066.1:0-12499 GCA_041622015.1 Oleiphilaceae bacterium | reverse complement strand
CATGGCCGCACCTATAATGGCTGAAAGACCAATGCCACCCAAGCCAAATATCGCGACCGTATCACCGGCTTTTACTTTGGCTGTATTTAACACCGCCCCCATACCTGTTGTGACACCACAACCGAGCAAACAGACTTCTTCCAAGGGTGCTTTTTTATTGACTTTTGCTAATGATATTTCAGGCAAGACAGTATATTCGGAAAAAGTTGAAGTCCCCATATAGTGATATATTGGCTGACCATCTTTATAAAAACGGGTTGTGCCATCCGGCATCAAGCCTTTGCCTTGTGTGGCGCGAATTTTTTGACATAAATTTGTTTTACCTGACTTACAGAACTTACATTCGCCACATTCAGGGGTATATAAAGGAATCACATGGTCGCCGACGGAAACTGAAGTCACCCCTTCACCAATCGACTCAACAATGCCGCCACCTTCATGACCTAAAATTGCTGGAAAAATACCTTCAGGATCTTCACCTGACAAGGTAAAAGCATCGGTATGGCAGACGCCGCTGGCCACTATTTTCACCAAGACTTCACCCGCTTTAGGAAGCATTACATCGACTTCTTCAATAGTAAGGGGTTGATTTGGCCCCCAAGCAACCGCTGCTCTAGATTTAATAAACTGATCTGACATATGGTAAGTCCTTTGATTTGTAGGAGGCTGGATAATTTGTGTTCGATAGAATTAGTTCGTCGCTCGAGTTTATACCCAAGTTTGAAAATGGTCTTGCAGATTAATTTCTGGAATTGGCTTAGATTCACCAACAGGCGTTCCTAAATATAGAAATCCGACAATCGATTCATTAGATTTTAATCCCAAACCCTCAAAAACATATTTATTGAATGCCATATCACCTGTTCGCCAAATACCACCATAGCCTAATGCCTGGAGCGCTAACAACATATAACCAAGCCCGACGCCACAAGAAAGTACCTGCTCTTGATGCGGAACTTTTGGATGATCAACCAGAGACGCTACGGCAACGATGATCATCGGCGCCCGCATCGGCATGGATTTAAGTTTGTCAGCTTTAAACTCGGTTATTTCTTCAACATTACTTTCAGGAGATTTGCTTGCCTGCTCTTCATATGACCGTTTCGCAGCACTTAGGAACAACTCACCCAACTTCCCGCGTGCCTCACCTTCAATCATTAAATATCGCCATGGGCGAAGCAGCATATGATCGGGTGTTCTTAATGCACTTTTAAATACCAACTCTAATTCTTGTTTATTCGGTGCAGGTTCTGTAAGCCTAGGCGACGACACTCTCTGACATAACAATTCTACTAAAGAGGTATCCATATAAAACTCCTAAAATAGGTTTAGCGACATTAGCTAACAATAATTTTTTAAACCTGAGTATTCAGTAAGAGATAAAAATTGAAACCATTTTATGCTTGCTGACCTGAGATAACTACCTACAATAATTCTTTTTTATGCTTTGCATTACATTTGTTTCCGAAGAGCGGAACTGATAATCTTTGCTGTTATTTTTCAAGTTGTGGTTACAATGATACCTATAAAATTGCCCTCTTTAAAAAACCAATCATCGACCCATGAAGATACGCCACCTTCTGTGATGCCTGCTTACAATGGGCGAATCCTCGCTTATCTTGCCTCGTGTATCACTATTTCAGTAGGTATCATGGAGCATCATATTCCAAATTATATGATGTGGTTTATCCCTGGCGCGATGCTTTGGCCACATATTTTATACTTCATTATTCGCTACTTAAAACTTGAACAAAGCGCCTCTGCCAGGGAAAAAACGCTACTGATTGACGGCGTAATCGCTGGTTTAACCATTACCTTAATCGACTTCAGCGTCACCGTCAGTGTTTACAATGTACTCATGGCCAGTTTTAGTTTCATCGTCGTGGGTGGCATGGCTTTGTGGATAAAGGGCATGATTGTCGTGCTTCTCTCCACCATTATTTCTACTTTAATTTTTGGCTTAAGCTTTGCCGGAGACTCACCCCCGCTATTAGATTTGGTCGCGGGTGTCAGTGCTGGATTTTATGTTTCGATCACCGCTTACTATACCCATCAGCAAGCTAAAGCGCTGCACTTAGCCAAGCATCAAATTCAATCTCAACGTGAACAATCTATTTCTCTTTCGCATAAACTTGCGAAGTATTTATCCCCACAAGTTTGGCAATCTATTTTTACCGGTGAACGTGACGTCCGCTTAGAGACTCAGCGCAAGCGCCTAACTATTTTCTTTTCAGATATAAAAGGCTTTACAGAGTTATCTGAAGAAATGGAGCCTGAAGGCCTGACTGACTTACTGAATAACTATTTTAATGAAATGTCTCAAATTGCCCTAAAATATGGCGGCACGATAGACAAATTTATTGGCGATAGCATCATGATTTTCTTTGGAGATCCGACTAGTCGGGGTGCCAAAGAAGACACCATGGCCTGCGTATCCATGGCCATTGAAATGCGTAAGCATATGAAAATCCTTCGACAAAAATGGCAAAGCAAAGGCATTAAAACGCCACTTCAAATCCGAATCGGGATCAGTACAGGCTTTAGTACGGTGGGTAACTTTGGTGCTGAAAACCGTATGGACTACACCATAATCGGAAAGGAAGTTAACTTGGCTTCACGCTTGGAATCTCTCTGCGAACCCGGTGAAATTCTGGTTTCGTATGAAACTTTCTCGCTAATTAAAGATAAAGTCATGTGCCGAGATAAAGGTGAGATTACAGTTAAAGGTTTCTCTCGCCCGGTACCTATTTATCAGATAGTCGATTTACGCCGCGATATTGGTGCCGGCCAAAGTTTTATTGAGCATGAAACGGAAGGCTTTGCAATGTATCTTGATACCGGAAAAATTAATCTCACTCAGAAAGAAGCCATTATTAAAGCCCTGGATAGAGCCAGTGAAAAACTAAAAGACAGTTAAGTTTCGCTTAAGCTAGACATAAAAAACAAGCATAAAAAACGGGATTAATTTCCCGTTTTTTATTGCCTTCAAGATCAAGATACCGTTAACTATTGCCTCAACACTCTCATCTTCGGCGCTGATAGCTCTAGGTCAAATGTAGCGCGATAGGGGTTAATATCCAAACCACCTCGTCTTGTATATCGCGCATAAACACTCAAAGATTCGCATTGGCATACTGCCATTAAATCAGTAAATATTCTCTCTACACAATGCTCATGAAAATCTTGGCATTGCCTAAAAGACACGATGTATTTTAATAGACTTTCTGGCTGAATTTTTGGCCCGACATAATCAATATAAATGGACGCCCAATCTGGCTGACCGGTCACAGGGCAGTTTGAACGTAACAAATGCGAACACACTTTTCCTGAAACGTTCTCTGCACCTGCAACATTTAACAGCGCTTTATTTGGCTGATATTCAAAGCCCGCGACATCCAAATCATCCAAACACAAATAATCACTTTGAGCATTTATCGATGGGAATGCATCACTTACATCAACTAAATTAACGCTTACTTCGGCACCTGCTGCTTCGGATAAATCTTTCTCTAATATAGTTTGGACTGCTTCTGGGCTTCCGAATCGCTCATGGTTTAATGAATTCAAATACAATTTGAAGGACTTCGATTCGATCATGAATGTTGAATCAGCCGGAAAATGAAAATCCGCAATTGAAACTACCGGCTTGCCTTTGCAGTTTAACCAAGACAATTCGTAGCCTGTCCAAATATCTTCACCATGAAAGGGTAAATCGTTGGATAAATTCAGGCTTTCTCGATTCTGCTTACGGTCCAGCGGAAATAATAATGATGGGCTATAAGACTGCGAATAATCTGTCTCTTTTCCAAGTAAGCTTTTAGATGCGTCAGTCATGAACGAATCCCCACACCTTTATTAAGCAGATAGAGTGCATAGGAAAAGCCTACCACGATAAAGCTAACAATCATTAGGTAAGAAAAGACAATATCAACATCACTAACCCCTAAAATGCCATAACGGAACGCATTGACCATATATAGAATTGGATTAAATTGAGAGACGGATTGCCAGAATTCAGGCAGCAAACTAATACTATAAAATACGCCGCCCAAGTAGGTTAAGGGTGTCAAAATAAATGTTGGGACAATGGATATATCATCAAACTTGGTGGCAAATATCGCGTTTATAAACCCACCAATCGAAAATAATACTGCAGTTAAAAACACCGTGGTCGCCGTAATCCATAGATGGTTCACGCTCAGGTCGGTAAAACCAAGAGACAGTAGCGTAACGATCAAACCCACAGCTAATCCTCGCCCGACTCCCCCCATGATATAACCTAATAAAACGACCCAATTTGGAACCGGTGATACTAAAATTTCTTCAATACTATGCTGAAACTTCATGCCAAAAAAAGATGAGACTACATTCGAATACGAATTGGTGATCACCGACATCATGATTAAACCGGGAACTATAAACTCCATATAATCGAAACCGCCCATATCACCAATGCGTGAACCAATTAGATTACCGAAGATGACAAAATAAAGTGCCATCATAATAGCGGGCGGTAATAGGGTTTGAATCCAGATGCGCATAAAACGGCGAATTTCTTTTACTACAATCGTCGAAAAGGCCGTCCAGGTTTGTGTAAAATTCATTTCATTATTCCTTTTATGCTGGCTTGCCTGTTTCTACAAGGTCTAAAAATAACTCTTCCAAACGATTAGATTTACTTCGCATGCTGGTTACCCGCCATTTAAAGTCGTGCAACTTATCAAACAACTGATTGATATTTTGTTGCTTGTTAATATCGACTTCGAGTTGCCCTTCATTGTTAATACGGGTTTGGAAACCGTCTATATTAGGCGCCATGTCTAAAGGCTGGTCTGTATCCAACACGAAGGTTTCGAGGTTGAGTTTACTCAGTAGCGCTTTCTTACTGGTATTTTCCAAAATATTGCCTTTATCAATAATGGCGATATTTCGACATAGCGCTTCCGCTTCTTCAAGGTAATGCGTGGTTAAAATAATCGTGGTGCCCTGCTTGTTTATTTCTTTCAGAAACTCCCACATAGAGCGGCGCAGCTCGATATCGACACCGGCCGTCGGCTCGTCCAGTATTAACAACTTTGGCTTATGAACAAGGGCACGGGCAATCATCAAACGGCGTTTCATGCCTCCAGACAACATCCTTGATGGCACATCTCGTTTTTCCCATAAGCCGAGTTTTTTTAAAAAGTAATCAGCGCTTTCACTGGCTACAGAAGCAGGTATGCCATAATAGCCTGCCTGTGTAATTAGAATATCTCTGACTTTTTCAAACTGATTAAAGTTAAATTCTTGCGGTACCACGCCTAAACAGGTTTTTGCATTGACCAGGTCTGTATCTAGATCATGACCAAAAATTTTAACCTCGCCGGTAGTCTTATTGACCAAGGACGACACAATCCCCAGAGTTGTTGATTTACCTGCGCCATTAGGACCAAGTAAAGCGAAGAAATCACCTTCTTCTACAGAGAAGCTGATAGCGTTAAGTGCTTTATGCCCACCGCCGTAGGTTTTACTCAAGTTCGTTATTTCAAGCGCCTTTGCCATAATAAGCCCTATTAGCGTTATTGTGTTCTAGTCTTTTTTGAGGAACGAGCCAGAATAAATCGCTCTTTGCGTCAGGCTAGTTTAAGTGGTGACTTTTCTGTATTTTTCAAGCCTGTATTGTTCAATACCTAAACATAAGCAGATCGGCTTAGTTATTTTTCAGATAATTTTTTTGGTAAACATCCTGCCCCATTTTTTCAATCTGAAATTCAATCATTTTATCAAACGGCTTTAACAGTTTATCTGACTGAAAAGCATCATCGAGCAAACTCAATGCACAAGATACTGCTTCGATACTAGCCAAGGCACCTGCTTGTTTTGCCTGGCGAATACGGTAGTGACTTTCACCAATATTTGCCAAATTTAAGGTCGGTAGTTTTTTCAACCAGGCATTACAATGAAGTAATTCGCGGGTGTTCCGCCATGTACCGTCCAGCAATATGATGCAGTCATAAGCTTTCTGCAAGGGTAAGGAGCTGAAACGCTCTTTTTCAAAATCGTATACATAGTGATAAGAATCTTCATTTAAAGACTGCGGGTAGATTAACAAGGGCGCAGCACAAGAATAGTCGCCCAGTATGCTGTTTATGTCTTGTTCAGTTATATGCAAAGAGGTAATGACTTTTGATTTTTCTAAACCCAAGGCAATTAACTTTGCGGTGCCGATGGCTTTCATTGCTTCATCGGGATGCTGGATAACAAACACTGCAATTGTATTTTCTTGAGGAGCCAACCACCTACAAAGGCATGCAGCCGAAGGCTTTGAACACTTTTGACAATAACACCGAGCCATTACTTGTACTCTTCCAATAAAAAATAAGCCATATTTTAAATTATACATTTAATAAAAAGTCGGACATAAAAAAACCAATACACAAGGCATTGGTTTTAAATACTTAAAACTAATTTTTTATCCCAATATGAGAAGAGGGCTAATTTGCAGCTATGGACGAAGCAATATGCCGCCAAGACCATTTCGTTGTTGCACCGCTGAGAAGGTACTGGTTTTCATCTATATTGAATGCTCCTTTTGGCAGACTGTCTTTTATATATACGGCATCAGTCTCCCTGCCCGTTAAACTTCTTTCTTTTAAGTCGATGACTTTTGCATGCTTAAGTTTTTGCTTATTTTCATCTAACACGACCATAACCTTTGGCAGAAGTCGTCTGTCCTGATTATGCCCTGTCACGATGCCCACCTCATTTGAGCTCAGTTCAACCAAGGTACCTGTAGGAAAAACACCGACCGCTTCTATGAAACGTTCGACTAGATCTTGCTGGAAACTAATATTACGTAATTCATAGAGTTTAGAAACAGCTGAAAGTGGCGATAAACCGGCATCATTATTTCTAGGCGTTATTAGCTCTTGATAATAGTGAACTAAGCCCGCTATTTTGGCGAGTAAGGGAATTTTTTCACCAGTCACACCTTTTGGATAACCTGTACCGTTGTGCCTTTCTTGATGATATTCGACTATTTGAATAACCCCTTTGGGTAAATCATCCATGGTCGATAAGGCATTTAGGCTGTATTGGATATATTCTTGATAGGCTGCTTGGTTAGCTATATTTGACTCAGAATTATCCAAAACTTCTTGGCTAAGTTTTGCTTTACCAATATGCGAGAGTAATACTCCCATTGCCAAAGATTTCAACTGAACTTTATCTAGCCCTAAATGACGCCCAAACACTAATGACCATATTGATGCCTTTACAGTGTGCTGATAACTATAAGCATCTTGAGCATTCATTTTTGCAAGCCAAACCAAGGCATCCGGATTACGAATCACACTTTCAACCATGCCCTCGGCGACTGTTTCAGTCTCTTTAACCGTTCGCTTTAAATCAATCAGATTATCACCGGACACACTGGTAAAAACATGATTAATGGCTTCATAGACATGTTTATGTAGTTTCTCAGCTTTGGAGACTTCTTTGTTGATTGAGCAAACTGTCTGGTAGGCTTGTGGTGACTTGATCACAATAGGCCGCAGATTGACGACATGACTGTCTACTTTCTTTTCTACTGGTTTAGGTTTTTTATCAAAGGGCGCATGCTCGACGCTAATGGATTTTGACTTCTGTTTCTGAACATCAATATAAACATACTTACAATATTGTGTTAAGGCTTTGACGTCATCATCTAATCGGATATAAAACCCTTGCAAAGGGAATGGCGTCTCATGCCATGGACGATCCAAGTCTGAAACAAACATGCCTTCCTTCAAGGCATTTACTTCAATTTTTAATCGCTTAGTTGACATAGCAAGACCTGCATAAAAATAACAACAATGAGAAAGTTATTGTTTAATTACTTCTTGTTTTTTGTTCATGAATAATGACCTGAAAGATGGCTTTAACATGACACTGTGAGTATACCAGTATCGAGAACTTTTTGTTCTTTCCAAAGACTAGTATTTAATGTCTAATTTTTGCCTACGAAAAGCAGAAACACCACTATGATACGTAGCATTCTGTAAGTACACGTAACCAATACGGTTTTTATTTCGAAGATGATAAATAGCTCTCAAAACTACCGAGAAAAAAGACTGACTAGTCCTTCTCACAAACAGAGGAATGATTAAAAAGCGGTGGCACAAGGGCTTCGATGTTTTGCCCCGCAATAGATTTAGTAGAAATGACATAAGGTACTTCAGAGTTTAATAAGTAATCGGTACTTATTTTTTTTCCCTTTGCCAAGCGTTCTGTTTCTCTTGGTCTGCAAGATATTGTTAGCAACAGCTCCCCCTCTAATGACAGTATATCTGTCGCACCCTGTTTATCTGTAACATAACCACAGGTTTGATTTTCAGTTATATTTAATCCTCTTCTATCAGTATCTAAACGATTTCGACCACAATAACTGATACCAGGACCTGACATATCATTACATCTCAGACCTTTTCCAAAACTATCATCATAGAAAAGCAAAACACGCTCACTACATTGCGTTTCCAAGGTAAGCGGTAGAGCTCGATATTCATTTTTCTTCCAGCCTTGATACCTAACTGTTTGTCAGTAAACACGGTACTGAGTTAATTCACCACTTGATGACTCAGCCTCAAACAGTCCGTAATGTGTGGTGTATTCAGCTGTCGCACAACCAGACAAGACAACAATTACAAAATACAGTATCGCAAAGCGAAACCATGACAAATGTTCCAAAAACCGAACTCCAATAGAAAATTCTGGCTAGTTTAGCGTTTGTTCTTCGCTATAGCTACGCGAAGTAAATTAAACACAGGTAAATTAAATTAATATTTAGTGGCTAATTTTAGTCAATATTAATACTTGACCAAGATTGACTCTTAATAGAGAATGATTCTTATTAAGTTTAACATTAACATTTAAATGCAGGTCTTATTATATGCAAATGATCAGATATATCTTCATGTTTACTCTTGCACTTTCAGCACTAGCAATGAATAACAATGCCTTAGCTGAAGAGGTCAATGTCTATTCTTATCGCCAACCATTTCTAGTCCAACCTTTGTTTGACAAATTTACCGAGAAAACAGGTATCAAAGTAAACGTTGTATTTGCAAAGGAAGGTTTAAGCGAAAGATTAGAGAGAGAAGCACGTAATTCACCAGCTGACTTAATTTTCACTGTCGATATTGGGCGTTTATTCGAGGTAACCGATAAGCAACTGACACAATCAGTGAATTTAGAAGCTATAAATGAAAATATTCCTAGCCAATATCGCGACCCTAAAGGCCATTGGTTTGGTCTGACGACTCGAACACGGTCAATTTTTGCATCAAAAGAGCGTGTCGATTTAGCCACCATTAAAAATTATGAAGATATGAGCAAGCCTGAATGGAAAGACCGCATCTGTAGCAGAAGTGGTAAGCACCCTTATAATTTGGCGCTAATTGCCTCGATGATTGCGCATAACGGCCTAGAAAATACGCAAGTTTGGCTGAAAGGCGTCAAAGCCAACCTTGCACAGAAACCTCAGGGCAATGATCGTTCACAAGTTAAAGCCATTAAAGAAGGTGTGTGTGATATCTCTTTAGGCAACAACTATTACTTTGGCAACATGCTGATGGATGAAGAGCAAAAAGCTTGGGCAGATGCTGTGTTTATCACGTTCCCGAATCAAGACAACCGAGGCACGCATGTCAATATAAGTGGCATGGCGATGGCTAAATATGCACCGAACAAATCAAGCGCGGAAAAACTAATGATTTTCTTAAGCGAGAAACCCGCACAGGAAATGTATGCCGAGCAAAATTTTGAATACCCAGTCAACCCTGACGTAGAAGCCTCAAAATTGGTTAAATCTTGGGGAGAGTTTAAGTCTGACACGCTGCCATTGGCGGAAGTGGCAAAACTAAGAAAACAAGCAGCGCAATTAGTTGATCAAGTGGGCTTCGATGATTAAACTTCGTGTTTTGAAATTTAGGGCGCTGCGTATGGTATCAGCGCTTTAGATTTCTTGCATATAAAAGCTTATTTAGGGCATTGCTTCATTATTGAAACAATGCCTTTTTGATTTTTCTTCTAGCTAGAATAGTTACCTTAAATAACTATCTTAAAACAATAACGGTAAATAGGCAGCCCCATTAAACAACGCATGCAATCGAACCTGAAGCACTTATTAATTAAGCATGGCTGGCTGGTATCCTCTTCCACGATTGCTCTCCTTATTACTCTGCCAATTATATCCGTCGTATACCTTGCACTTTTTCCTGAAGAAAATGCCTGGCCCCACCTCATCGACACGGTACTGCCTTCTTACCTGAAAAATACGGCAATCTTAATGATCGGCGTGGGAAGTTTGAGCCTCTTAATCGGCACTGGTGCAGCCTGGCTAATTTCCATGTATAACTTCCCGGGAAAAAAATGGCTAAGCTGGGGATTGTTACTCCCTTTTGCCGTTCCTGCCTATGTTATCGCCTATGTTTATACCGATCTTTTAGAGTTTGCCGGACCTGTTCAAAGCGCTATTCGAGAAATGATGGGCTGGTCGAGCGCTAAGGATTACTGGTTCCCGTCAATAAGAAGCATGGGAGGCGCCATAATCATGATGTCTCTTGTCCTCTACCCTTATATTTATATGTTAGCGAGAGCGGCGTTTCTGGAACAGTCAGTATCGCTTTATAGAGTATCCAGAAGCTTGGGCACCACCCCTTTTAACTTCTTCATTCGAGTCTCTTTACCCATTGCAAGACCCGCATTAGCAGTTGGGCTATCTCTTGTACTAATGGAAACCCTTAATGACTTTGGCACAGTTGATTACTTTGCGGTGAGAACGCTCACCGCAGGGCTCTACGACACATGGCTAAATATGGGAAATTTAGGCGGAGCCGCTCAAATTGCTGTACTGATGGTTTTGGTTGTTGTCGTACTTATCTCGATAGAACGCTATTCCCGCAGAAAACAAAAACAATATCATTCGCGTAACCAGGGCAATCCAATCCCGACAACTGAACTCTACGGATTCAGGGGCTATTTAGCAAGCTGCTTGATTTTCATCCCCATCTTCTTAGGTTTTATTATTCCTGTCATTATTTTAGGTAATTATGCCTTGGATAACTTTTCGGATTCGTGGGATGGCCAATTTATTAGCTATGCATTTAATAGTTTTGCTCTTGCCAGCACCGCCGCCCTTATTACACTTTTTTTGGGGGTTATTTTAACCTACACAAAACGTTTAAACCCTAAACTCAGCACGAACTTAATGGTGGGAATTTCAAGCCTTGGCTATGCAGTTCCTGGTGCCGTCTTAGCAATTGGTATTATTATTCCTTTTGCTGCTTTTGATAATCTAGTGGATGGCTGGATGCGCGAGTACTTTCAATTTTCAACGGGATTAATATTAAGCGGTACAGCTTTCGCGATTATTTTCTCATATTGTGTCAGGTTTTTAGCTGTCTCTTCAGGCTCCGTTGAATCAAGTTTAAGCAAAGTAACCCCGAACATGGATATGGCTGCTCGCTCTCTTGGTCATACACAGTTTCAAACATTAATCAAAGTTCATTTACCCATCATCAGAAAAGGCGCTTTAACAGGCATGTTAGTTGTCTTTGTCGATTGCCTGAAAGAGCTACCTGCCACGTTAATTTTACGACCATTTAATTTTGAGACTCTCGCAACACAAGTTTATCAGTTTGCTTCAGACGAGTTGATCGAACAAAGTGCCTTATCTGCCTTAGTCATTGTCCTGGTGGGTATCATTCCAATTATACTGCTAGACAAGAGCATTAACCGTAAGCCAAACTCTTCAGCAAGTTAGACTGAAAAACTTATGTTTTCTCTAGTATGATTACCCTCTTGATTTAAACACACTGAAAGGCGCCATTTAATGAGCTTTATCTGGATTTTAGTTGCATTCCTTTTCGGTTATGGTGCCAAACAATTAAGCCTTCCTCCCTTAGTCGGCTACCTTTTTGCTGGCTTTATCCTCCATGGTTTTGGTATTGAACCTGAAGCATCACTGCAAACAATGGCTGACCTTGGCATCTCCTTGATGCTTTTTACCATAGGCCTGAAAGTAAATTTCAAACAGCTGCTAAGAAGAGACATCTGGAGCGCCACTTTAGGTCACATGACTATCTGGCTGATATTTTTATTTCCAATACTGAGCTTGCTCGCAACCATTGTCAGCCTAGAGTATTTAAACCTGACACTAGCTCAGTCAGCCCTAATTGGCTTCGCCTTGAGTTTCAGTTCGACTGTATGTGCAATTAAAGTACTCGAAGATAATGCTGAACTGAAAACCAAACACAGTGATTTAGCCATTGGCATATTGATTGTCCAGGATATTGTTGCTGTGGCATTTTTAATTGCTGCTACAGGAAAAGTTCCGAGTATTTGGGCCTTAGCCTTATTCGCATTATTCTTGGTCAGACCACTTTTAAAATGGCTATCTAACAGCAGTGGTCATGGCGAACTTTTACCTCTCTTAGGTTTTTTATTAGCCTTAGGCGGCGTTCAACTCTTTGAGTTAGTG
>JBFJZQ010000065.1:0-12670 GCA_041622015.1 Oleiphilaceae bacterium | reverse complement strand
TAGGTCTTCTGGAGGCAGGTGGCGATAAACCAAAATTAAGTATTAGCTGGCTAGCTAGTTTCTGTGCCGCTATTTTAATCATTTCAACGGTATTAACTGTTGTCTGGAGCCATCACCGCCTGAAATCCTTATTAGCGCTATCTGTTGTGGGTTTAATTGTTTCCATTACCTTCGCTTATTTTTCTGCACCAGACCTTGCCCTGACCCAATTATCCGTTGAAGTCGCCACGATTATTCTATTCTTGCTTGCCTTGTTCTTTCTGCCACAACAAAGTCCTGTCATCGACAGCCCTTTATCGACAATCGTGAGAGATTTCATTATTGCACTACTCTTCGGCAGCGTCATTGGCACAATTTGTTATGCATTACTAACTCGCCCCTTAGAGAGCATTTCAAACTTTTTCCTCGAAAACAGTCTCATTGGAGGCGGTGGCTCAAACGTAGTCAATGTCATCCTGGTTGATTTCAGAGGTTTTGATACCTTGGGTGAAATTACCGTTTTGGGTATTGCAGGTTTAGGTATTTATAAGCTACTGGCTAAAATCCCTCTATTTTTACCTAACGCTGACAGCAAAGGCAGATTATGGGCCACAGACAAGCACCCTGTTCTGTTGGCATTAATTTCTCAAAGCCTGCTTCCTCTAGCGCTTTTGGTTTCTGCGTTTATATTTATTCGAGGCCATAATATGCCAGGCGGCGGTTTCATCGCGGGGTTAATCACAGCAGTTGCATTTTTGCAGCAATATATTGCACACGGCGTAGACTGGATGACTCGACGCTTACGAATTAACTATCAGCTTCTCATTGCATCAGGTTTATTTATTGCCACCTTGACCGGAATAGGAAGTTTTATATTCGACCGTCCATTTATGACCACCTGGTTTAATCACTTCCATCTACCTGTGGTAGGGGAGTTTGAACTAGCTAGTGCTATGATTTTTGATCTTGGCGTTTATTTAACCGTTGTGGGCGCCACTTTGCTGATTTTAGCTAACTTAGGCAAGCTAACTACAAGCGAACGACCTATGGAGAAAGATTGATGGAATTAACGTATGCCATTTGCGTAGGGGTATTAAGCACAGCAGGCATTTTCTTAATGTTACGCGCCCAAAGTTTTCCCGTGATCTTGGGTTTAACTTTGCTATCTTATGCCGTTAATTTATTCCTCTTTGCTAGTGGCCGTTTAGTGATCAACTCAGCGGCCATATTAAGTGATGCTGAACACTACTCCGACCCTCTTCCTCAAGCACTTGTGCTTACGGCTATCGTTATTGGATTTGCGATGACAGCATTTGCGCTTATATTAGCGATGCGTGCTCGAGCTGACTTATCGAATGACCATGTTGATGGCGAAGAAGTTTTCACTCACAAACAGAAGCCTCTCAAAGCGAATAAGGAGCAAGTGTAGATGTTAAGTCACTTGCCTATTGCACCGATTCTTATCCCTTTATTAGCGGGCATTACCTTACTTTTTCCATTAATCGGCAAAAATATAAAGTGTATCCGTGTTTTTGCTTTATTACTTAGCTCAACCTTATTACTTTCGACAGCTTGCCTATTTTACTCCGTCCTTACAGAAGGCGTCTTCGTTTATGCTTTAGGTAACTGGCAAGCACCCTATGGCATTACACTCTATGTGGATGTTTTTTCGAGCCTGCTCTGCTTATTAACGGCTTTTTTGCTTATCTGCGTTCAGTTATATTCATTTGCAGGTGAAGATATTCACGGCCAATACTTCCACCCTTTACTGATGTTCCAAACAATGGGCATTATTGGGGCATTTCTAACGGGAGACATTTTCAATTTATTTGTGTTCTTTGAAGTTTTACTCATTGCTTCATATGCTCTAGTTATCCATGGCGGTGGCAAGCAAAAAACCCATGCTAACTTACATTACGTTATTCTTAATCTGGCAGGATCTGCATTTTTCCTTTTTGCACTAGGTATTCTCTACGGCACCTATGGCTCATTGAATATGGTGGATATGCAAGCGAAGTCGGCTCTATTAAATGATGATCAGGCGATTCTAGCGAAAGCAGGCGGTTTATTATTAATTGCTGTCTTTGGTTTGAAATCCGCATTATTGCCACTACATTTCTGGCTCACACGAACCTATTCGGCAGCGCCTGCCTCGGTTGCTGCTCTGTTCGCAATTATGACAAAAGTGGGCATATATAGTTTTTGGCGAATACATACAGGTATTTTTGGTCATGAAGCAGGCTATCTAACTGATATTGCTCAAGATTGGCTAACCCCTTTAGCCCTCTTAACTCTCGTTGCTGGAACCATCGCTGTTGTTTCAAGCCAAAGCCTTAGAACACTCACAGCTAATTTAGTGATTGTTTCTGTTGGCAGTTTGTTATTGATGGTGTCAGTTAACACTGAAATGTCGGCTTCAGCAGGTATTTATTATTTAATCCATAGTACCCTAGCAGGCGCACTTATGTTTTTAGTTGCCGATTTAATTATAAAACAAAGAAGTAAAGCAGAAGATCGTTTTGTCGTTTCCAGACCTGTTCATCAGGCTCGATTACTCAGCCTGCTTTACTTTTTTGCTGCTTTATCACTAATTGGCATGCCTCCCCTATCAGGTTTTATTGGCAAAGCATTTATGCTCAAAGCCTCACTTGAAGCCTCTATGGCTCTGTGGGTCTGGCCTCCCATTTTGATCTCTAGCTTAGCGGCAATGATTATTCTGACGAGAGCTGGGAGTTCAATTTTTTGGAGAGCTAAAGGAGAAGCTTCGAACCAAAATAAGGCCCATTGCACTCAACTTATTGGCGTTAGCTTATTAGTATGCGCTTTGGTTTCCATGGTTATATTTGGTGGGCCTTTAAGCGAAATAAGTAATCAAGCAGCTGAAAACATTTTTAATCTTGGTCAACATATGAGTTCTTTGGAGAAAATTGATGCTTAGACGAATTTCTCCCCATCCTACCCATACTGTATTGCTTTGGGTCGTTTGGTTATTACTAAATAATTTTACTGCAGGCCATATGGTGCTGGGTGCAATCATAGCCATTGCTATCACTTGGTTTACACTTCCTCTTAGTGACCCTCACCCTGCTATAAAAAAACCCGTTCTCGCATGCATATATATATTAAGAGTGCTTAAAGATATTATTATTTCTAACTTTATTGTTGCAAAACAAGTACTTCAATCGAATAAGAAGCTTAAACCTGGCTTTATAGCGCTACCGCTGGATATTGAAGAGCCTTTCCCTCTGTCCGTTTTAGCTAGCACTATCACCCTCACACCCGGTACCGTTAGCGTAGATTTTTCAGACGATATGAAAGTGCTTTATGTCCATGTACTCAATATCGAAGATGAAAAAGTTCTGATCTCTACCATCAAAAGTAGATATGAAACCCCGCTGAAGGAGATTTTTGGATGTTAAATACAATTCTATTTGGGGTATCCATTATTCTCGGTATTGCCCTACTCTTGAATGGCTGGCGATTATTGATCGGCCCTTCCACCACTGATCGAATATTGGCACTCGACACACTCTATATAAACAGTATCGCGTTGATTGTACTTCTTGGCTTATACTTCAAAAGTACTTTGTATTTTGAAGCAGCTCTTTTAATTGCCATGCTAGGTTTCGTTGGAACAGCAGCGCTATCTAAATACCTGCTTCGTGGCGATATTATTGAATAATTGATGGATATGATAATGAATCAAATTGTTGAATGGTTGGCCATTGCCCTTCTTATTTTAGGTGCTGTATTTATTTTAATCGGTGCTATCGGCTTAGTAAAATTACCTGACTTTTATACCCGACTTCATGCTCCCACAAAAGCATCCACCTTAGGTATTGGCTCTATTCTGATAGCATCTATGCTTCTTCACCTGGTTAACGATCGTGGAGGCAATATTCAAGAATTAGTCATTAGTATGTTCTTATTTATCACTGCACCTGTTTCAGCTTACATGATGGCAAAAGCCGCCATACACAGAGAAGTTCCAACAGTCGAGAAGACACAAAACCCGGAAATAAGGCAGACGATTCAACGCAAAAACAATGAAAAAGCTAAGTAATGAAACGTATAGTAACCATGCATTTTAGCGAGATATTTAAGCCAACTTAGTTTGTATTTATCGAGGTGGATCCACTCTTTCTGCAGTAGAGGTATTCACTCGATACCAGCCTGCTATGGAATATCGATCTCTCGTAGCAGGCAACACTTCATGGGGAAATTCCTCACTTAAAAAAACGGCTACCGTACCAAAACTTGGCGTGACCTTGATGCCCTCTTTGTCATAATCGTCGACATAAAGAACCAATTCCCCACCATCATCGGGTAGCCAACTATGATTCAAATAAACAACAATGGATAGAACTCGGTTCGCCTCACCTCGAAAAGAATCCAAATGGCGTTTGTAAAAATCACCTGGCGAATAATGCGCAAAGTGACTTTCAAAGGAAAACAAGCCCAAAAACAAACGGCGATTCAAATATGTCTGTAACTTTGAATTCCAATCAAGCCAATTTTTTCCAGCTTCTGACTCACCATTAATCCAGCAAATTTCGTCGGTTCTCACAAAATTATTAAGAATATGCTCCTGATCGCGCCCAATACCTGCTTGTTCAAAGTTGAACTGAGGCATACTTTTAAGGTGATGATATAAGTCTTCACTTAAGTCATGAGGAAGTGCGCATGGATTAATGCTAAAACCTTTTTCTTGAAGATCTGCGGCAATCTTTTCAAAAAAATCACTACCCTGACCATCTCCAATTTTTTCATGGATATTCAGAATGGCTGTCACGCGGATATTCCCTATAAAAAGTCAAAGAAAAAACTTAGCATCAAACGAAAACATAGTTTCATGTTAATCGCTCAAGCATAGTTTAAGGCGGCGCTATTCTACACATAATGCAACTGTAGGATAGTGTTCTTGTGAAGATTATTGTAAATAAGAAATGAATAAGGAAGTTCGACGGTCTAAGTAAAACTAAAGCTTGCCAAAGAAGATTGAGTCAACCCATATGGACAAGCTTAGCAGGTATATTTTATTTATTTTTAGTCGAAGAAAATTATGAAATTTTCAACAATTTATTCGCTGTTGATTTCGCTTTACGATACATAGCAGGCTCATTCATCAATTGCTTCAAATCTGTTGTGATAAACATCTCTGCAAGCTTTTTCTGTGACTCGTCAGACTCAAGTAACTCAGGAATCATTTTTTCAATACAACGCAACATGACTTCGGGCGAAACCGAAGCGCCAGGTGAAGCTCCTAATAAGGTACCGTAACTTTGATCTTCAGAAACAACAATCTCTGTCCCCATTTGCAAGTCGCCATCTTTGATGATTTGCACACGTTGACCAGCCTGAACCACATTCCATTCAAATTTCTGTCGGATGCCCGGTGCAAAATTTTCCAACTCAACAAACATGCTTTCTTTGCCCTTGAAGGTTTCAGAAATCAAATATTTAACAAGCGGAAAATGTTCTAAAGCCACGTTTAAAAGATTAGGCAAGTCGTGAAAACGCATTGATCGCACATATTCTACAAAGCCACGGCCTTTTTCGAGAATAGGTGCAAAGGTCGCGAACGGTCCGAATAACAGATAGTGGCGCCCATTTGCAGCACGTAAATCCAAGTGAGGTACAGACATCGGTGGCGCACCGACTTTAGCTTTACCGTAAGTTTTAGCGTTGTAGTATTTTGCCGCTTCTTCATCAATTTCTGCGACCAAGAAACGCCCACCCACGGGGAAACCGGCAAAACGCGCACGACAAGGTAAGTGGCTTTTCTTCAACAATGGAAATGCACCACCGCCCGCACCAACAAACAACTTATCTGCCTTATATTGAACAGCATTACCATCTTTTTCAGCTTCAACTAGCCAAGCCCCCGTTGGACTTTTATGCACACGTTTAACATGGGTATTAAAATCCATTTTGACGTTCTGGCGCGACAAATAACGCGCCATTTCTTCTGTTACGGCTTGGTAGTTAACGTCTGTACCCCCTTCAATTTTAGTCGCCGCCATCTTTTCAGATGCAGGACGGTTTTCCATGGTATAGGGAATCCAGCTTTTGATTTCCTCTTGATCTTCTGAAAACATCATATTGTCGAAAAAATGATGCTTTGACATTTCCTGGAAGCGAAGACGTAACATATTAATACTGTCTTCAGCGACCAATGTGCAATGTTTCGTAGCATGAATAAAGCTTGATGGGTCTTCAACAATGCCTTGCTTCACCAGATAAGCCCAAAACTGTTTGGCAACATTGAACTGAGCATGAATATGTAGCGCTTTTTCAACTTCAATTTCTTCTTCGTCGACAGGCGTATAATTCAATTCACAATTAGCTTCGTGACCGGTGCCTGCATTATTGAAAACACCACTATTACTCATTGCTGGCCCGGAAAGACGTTCAATTACCGTAATATCCAATTCAGGGTTTAATTCTCTGGCAAGCGTAGCCAGAGTAACACCCATAATACCTGCACCAACAATCACTAATCTCATATTCATTCTCTCAACAGCTTGTGACTTTTAGAAAATTTAGGGGGAAAACTTGAAGGGTAAAACAAATTTCTCCCCTTGAATTACGCTCGCGATTATACGGATTAAAATTGACAAATTCGACAATGTTTTTGGATTTTATTGAGGTTCTAAGCCTTGGCAGTTCTAGCTTCCCAAAAAAAGGCATAATTTTTAGATAAGATATAACGCAGCACTATAAAGGTGCAATATTTAGCATTTGATAAACGATGAACAATGTGTGGAATGCTTTAGATATTATCTGGGTAAATAAAGATTCATGCGTGATTCATTATCAACAAAAAACCTCACAGCTACATGAGGTTTTTTATATAACAGATTAAAAACGAACAGCAGCACTCAATGCTATTGTATCGCCATCTCCATCCTGCCCAAGCGTTTCGTAGCTCACGCCGAACCCGACAACAGGCGTAACAAAATAAGCCACTCTAAGTCCAAGAGAAGACACATCTTCACTATCAACACTTGTTAGTGATAAGCCAGCACCAAAACTTAATGATTTGTTTAGATAATAATCGGCACCCGCACTTACTCCATAGCCAGAGTCATTATTCTCATCCAAATAAGCAATGCCAAGATCAAACGCTAGAGAGGCTTCACCGTTCAACTTATTAACACCGTGAACATCAACAGAAAGAGATGACTGGTCTGCTTCATCTAAATCTTCATAAGTGACAACAAGATCCATATTTTCATTTATATAGGTACCTACGCCCAAGCTAATAGCGGTATCATCACCAACAAAATCTGTATCAATATCAAGATAGGAAGCTTCAATAATCAGATTGCTTTGAGTAACAAATCGACCACTCAACCCAATAATATCGGAGTCTGCAGACATTGAATTTGCCAAATCAAACTCAGCTGTCACCCAAGTTAACGATCCAAAAGATGATTTATCTAAAAATGCTGCCTCGTTTAATGGGCCTTTAGTCGTAACAACCTTATCTAAATGAAACTCGGCATTTAAACCATAGCCATCAAAATCAACACCAGAGCTATCACCATCTAAATAGACGGCACCAAGCTCAACTTGATAATCTTGAGCCAGAGTAGGTGTTGCCGCTAAAAACGATACCACTGTTCCTAAGAGTATTTTTTTCATTCCCTTTCTCCTATTATTTTATATGATCTGACTATATCCATCAGAGCTGAGCTACTTACATTTCAAACTGAAAATAACTTCCAGCATATGTAAAAGAGTCATCGAAATGTAAGGTCTAAATACTACAAGCTAGTATCAAAACTCTCAATCAGTAAGAATAGGTATACAATTGATGTTATTGACATAATTCACCAATTGACTTGCCATCCAGTCAGGCCCACATAAAGCTAAATCCTCACCCAGATGCTTACCCTAATCACCACTTAGGTGCTCTAGCGGTGATCACTTGACCTAAGATCGGCTGATCAGTAAATTGCTCTGATAGATAAGTCCCTTCATTCAGCAGCACAGCATAAAGGCAAACATCATGAAATTTATTGATACCCCAAAATTCGGCGGCCCAGAAGTTATGACCCTCGCTGAAGGTTCAAAACCAGAAGTAAAAGCGAATGAAGTATTAATTGAAGTGCATGCCGCCGGTGTGAACAGGCCCGACGTGGTACAACGACAGGGGCTTTACCCTGCTCCAAAAGGTGCTTCACCTATTCTAGGCTTGGAAGTGGCAGGTATTATTTCTGAAATTGGCTCTAAGGTTTCTAATTGGAAAGTCGGCGATCAGGTTTGCGCGCTCACCAACGGTGGCGGCTATGCTGAATACGTAGCGGTGCCACAAGGCCAGCTTCTCCCTATCCCACAAGGCTTAAGTATGCTTGAAGCGGCCTCACTCCCTGAAACGCACTTTACGGTTTGGGCGAATGTCTTTGACCGGGCCGGTTTAAAAAAAGGCGAGCGTTTTTTAGTTCATGGTGGCGCAAGTGGCATTGGCACCACCGCAATACAAATGGCAAAAGCCTTGGGAGCTGAAGTTTTCACGACGGTGGGCAAAACAGATAAAGTCAAAGCCTGTTCAGAACTCGGTGCTGACCTTGTGATCAATTATCAAGAACAGGATTTCCTAAAAGAATTAAAAGCATATACAGATGACCAAGGTGTCGATGTTATTTTGGATATGGTCGGCGGCGAGTATATTCAGAAGAATATTACTTTGGCTTCAATGGAAGGCCATATCGTTAATATTGCCTACCTGCAAGGGCCGGTGAACAAAGTGAATTTCCTACCTGTCATGCTGAAGCGTCTTACACTTACAGGTTCGACACTTCGCCCGCAAAGTGATGAAGTAAAAGCCGCCATTGCTGAAAATTTAAAGATGATTGTTTGGCCTTTTTATGTAGGCTCCGCCCCAAAAATGAAGCCTGTTATCGCGAAAGTATTCCCGCTAGAACAAGTCGTAGAAGCGCATCAATTAATGGAAAGCAATCAACATATTGGCAAAATCATTCTGGATATAAAAGCGTGAAAGTAGATCTAGCTGATCTAGGCGACATTGAAATTCCTGAGTTTTTTAATATCGCCCTTGCCTGTACCGAAAGTGCTTTTAAAGCCGACGGTCACCATATAGATAATATCGCAATCATTGTCGATGAAGCAGGCAAACCCGTTCAGCAACTCAGCTATTGCGAATTAGCGCAGCGTTCCAACCAAGTCGCTAATGTCTTGCAATCACTCGGTTGTCAGCAAGGCGACAGAGTGATGCTCTGCTTACCCAATTGCATGGACTTCCCACTGGCTTTTTTTGGAACACTAAAATTAGGGGCCATTGCCGTTCCTAGCTCAATGTTGCTCAGCGGTGATG
Organism: Oleiphilaceae bacterium; assembly: GCA_041622015.1. Classification (GTDB taxonomy): domain Bacteria; phylum Pseudomonadota; class Gammaproteobacteria; order Pseudomonadales; family Oleiphilaceae; genus PZPK01. The sequence goes on along the minus strand of JBFJZQ010000065.1, from coordinate 3,351 downwards.
AATTGGATTATTTGGCAAAAGATTCAGGCTCTTCAATTTTAATAACGACACCAGCTCATTGGAAAAAGTTAAAAGACCTAGCATCGCCGACTCACAGCCTAGAATCCGTCATTCTCGTTAGCGAAGAAGAAGTTATTAACGAGAAACATACTCAAGCGTGTATTTATCATTGGCAGTCTCTAATAGATGATGCTTCAGACAGTTTTCAGGTACGCCAAACCAAAGCCACTGACCCGGCTTATTTAGTCTATACCTCGGGGACAACCGGTTTCCCAAAAGGTGTACTCCATGCTCATCGCGCTTTACTAGGGCGAATCCCCGCTGCTCGACACTGGTTTGATTACGACACAGACCTCATAGATCGCATACTCCATTCAGGCAAATTCAACTGGACTTACGTTCTAGGTACAGCCTTGATGGACCCGTTGCTACTTGGCAAAACGGTCGTCGTGTATGAAGGCAAAGCAGATGCCCATACTTGGCCAGCGCTTATTACCAAACATCAATGCACTATATTTATTGGGGTACCTACCCTATACCGACAAATCATTCAGAAAACCGAAACAACAAAGAAAGATGTACCTAGCCTAAGATACTGCATGTGTGCTGGTGAGCATTTATCCGATGAATTATATGCACAGTGGAAAGCGCGTTTCGGACTCACAATTTATGAAGCCATTGGTATGTCCGAATGTTCTTACTATTTATCCCAGCACCCTAGCCGCCCCGTCAAACCCGGTTCAGCAGGTTTCCCCCAAGCGGGTCATTCAGTGTTCCTATTAAATGAACACTTAATGCCCGTGGCTGATAATGAAGAAGGCATGCTTTGCATTGGACTTGATGACCCTGGTTTATTTCTGGGCTATTGGCAACTAGAAGCAACCACCCAAGCATCACGAAAGGGCAACTTCTTTCTAACTGGGGATTATGCCTATCGAGATTCAGATGGCTATATTTGGTTTCTGGGCCGAAAAGATGACCTGATCAATAGTTTTGGCTACCGAATATCTCCCCATGAAATCGAGCGTGTTCTTAAAACTCACCCAGCCATTGCAGACTGTGTGGCACTGGAAGAACACATCGACAAAGATAAAAATATTGTCGTAGCCTGCCTTATCCTTCATCAAGGAGTGCATTTTAGCGAGCAAGCCATAATGGACTATGCACATGAACATTTGGCTAAATACAAAGCGCCTAAAAAGTTTTATGTCATGGAAAGTTTCCCAAGGACAGCCAACGGAAAAGTGCTTCGCAAAGCACTTAGGAATACCCTTCTTAACAATTCAACGACATGAAAAAATTGGTTCCTCCTGCTCATTCTTGCTACAATCCCCGGCTGATTTTTCGTTCAACATGTTTTTATTCGTTAAGATTGTATTTGTTGTAAATACTCTCACATGATTTCGAGGCCGATATGTCCAAGCAAGATTCTGTTGTTATTGTAAGTGGTGTTCGTACGCCAATGGGTGGTTTTCAAGGTAGTTTGGCAGAGGTATCTGCTCCTGAATTAGGCGCTATCGTTATTAAAGAAGCTGTGGCGCGTGCAGGTTTAAAGCCTGAAGACATTCAAGAAGTCATTATGGGTAACGTGTTGCCTGCCGGTCTTAAACAAGGCCCAGCCCGTCAAGCGATGCGTAAAGCAGGTTTACCTGATGCAACGGGTGCAACCACCATTAACAAACTTTGCGGTTCAGGCATGAAAGCAACGATGTTTGCGCATGATTTAATCAAAGCCGGCACTAACGACATTATGATTGCCGGCGGTATGGAATCCATGTCGAATGCGCCTTACTTGTTACCAACAGCACGTAAAGGTTTCCGTATGGGCCACGGTGACAAAGCCATGGATCACATGTTCCTAGATGGCTTGGAAGATGCTGAAACAGGTCGTTTGATGGGCTCATTCGCTCAAGAAGTGGCTGATAAGAAAGGTTATACCCGCGAGCAAATGGATAACTATGCTATTCAATCTTTAACGCGTGCAAAAGCTGCAATCGACGCGGGCTTGTTAAAGGATGAAATTATCCCGGTTACTGTGAAAACACGTAAGGGTGACGTAATTATTGAAGATGATGAGCAGCCACACAATGCAAATATCGAAAAAATCCCAGGCTTACGCGCTGCATTCGCAAAGGATGGAACTATTACGGCTGCCAACGCATCTTCAATTTCAGATGGTGCATCAGCACTGCTGCTGATGCGCGAAAGTGAAGCTGAAGCTCGTGGCATAAAGCCGATTGCACGTATCGTCGCGCATGCAACTCAGTCTCAACATCCAAGTGAATTCACAATTGCCCCTGTTGGCGCAATTGAAAACCTATTTAAGAAAACAGGTTGGACGAAAGCAGATGTTGATTTATATGAAATCAACGAAGCCTTTGCCATGGTAGCCATGATGCCGATTTTAGATTTAGGTTTAGACCCAGAAACGGTTAACATTTTTGGCGGTGCCTGTGCACAAGGCCACCCTGTGGGCTCAACTGGCTCACGCTTGATTGTGACGCTCATGAATGCACTGAAAGTAAAAGGTAAAACCAAAGGCGTTGCAGCGCTATGTATTGGGGGTGGTGAAGCAACTGCCATGGCAATTGAACTGATCTAATCTCTAATTTAAGTATTTCATTGCCAATAATCTTAGCCAGAGAAAGCTTGCTTCCTCTGGCTTTTTTATTTGTTATTTATCAATAAGTTAAAAGCTCAATTCAACAATTTATCGCCTTTTAATTTGACCTACCTCAACAATATAACAGCCTACACTTGTATTCTTAGCAATATACCTCTAATTTGAAGAGAAATTTGTTTTGATAAACCGCTCGCATTTGAACAACTTCCACTATCGTAATTAACTACATAATAGTATTGAGCTAACCAACACAAAAATAAACATCGCCACCGGACCTAAGGCGACAAATAAGTCGAAATGGACGTGATAATGAAAAACATAATAAAAACGATCTTCATTGTTGTCTGTATATTAACCAGCTCCAAGGTATTAGCGCTAGATACCGTATTAATCAATCATCCTTTATCTGCCCAGGATAAACGATACGAATACCCTAAAAAGCTATTGGAAAAAATTTTATGGGCCACCACCGATGAGTATGGTTTAGTTAAACTAAGCACCAATGGTATCAGCATGAACAGGACAAGAGCCTTAGCCTCATTAATAGAAGGAAAGAGCTTGCATGTTATGGCTGAGGCACCCAAGCCAGACTGGAATGAACAATTATTAGCTGTGCGAATTCCTATTCGTAAAGGGATTCAAGGCTTTCGTTTATTTCTAACGAAAGATGAACACAAAGTGCGTCTATCTAAAATTCAAACTCTTGATGAATTTAAAGCCATACCGAC
>JBFJZQ010000064.1:0-12770 GCA_041622015.1 Oleiphilaceae bacterium | reverse complement strand
GGCCGATTTTGATAAAGGCCAATGGCAAGAAGAAGTGAAAGCAATGTCGAAGGCTTGCCAGAACTTTGGAATACCACATGCCATTGAAATTTCTCGTTCTGGCAATGGCGCGCACCTTTGGATTTTCTTCAAAGAGAAAGTACCAGCCAATGAAGCTAGGCTACTGGGGTTTGGCCTGCTAGACAAAGCGATGGAATTTTATCCGAATCTATCGTTTGATTCCTATGATCGCCTTTTCCCCAACCAGGATATTTTACCCGAAGGCGGATTTGGAAATTTAATCGCTCTACCACTTCAGAAGGAAGCGAGATTGTCTGGCAATAGCTCCTTTGTCGATAACGAACTTAATGTCATCCAAGACCAATGGCAGTACCTTGCCAATATGAAGTCTGTTTCATGCAGCACACTGACAAAGCTATTGACACAGATTTCACCAAACTCAGCGTTATTTAAAGAACAAGAGGTTATAGAGAATCGTCCACCCTGGGAGATGACCGCCAAGGCAAAACCTCTGTTATTGGAAAACCCACCAGAAAAGATAACCATCACTCTCGAGAGCATAAAAGGGGTCTGACCCCTGTAATTTCTAAGGAATCACTATCTCAACACCGAACAACAACTACTCCAAGCTCGCGATTATATTCCGAAACCATCGGTGAACCGAGTCTTTATCCGAGAAGGGCGCCCACGACAGGTAAATTGGAATTGGTGGTGCTTCCTTCGGAAAAGGTTTGGCTACCAGCCCGTAACCTTCACATAAGATATTTGCCATACGCATTGGTGTGGTACCGATCAGGTGAGACTGCTTAATTGCCATCACCATCGAAGATACCGAACAGACACGGGCACGAACACAACGGTTTTCGTTGAAACCACCTAGAATCACATCAAGCTGATTGGTGTTTCCAGAAAGTTTTGGCAGAACTACGTGCTCCAATGCGATATAGTCCGACAAACTCAATTGTTTATCCGCATAAGGATGATCCGCTGCCATTAGAACACTCATACTTTCTTCAAATAGTTTGAGCGTCGGCAACTCGTGAGCGATTTCTTTGTCGTAGTGCAAACACAAGTCCAGCTTTCCACGCCTTATCAGATTAAGCGATTCCTGGAATCCGTGTATAACCGATTCAACCTGAACCTTAGGAGCGCTTTCCCTCAGAACATTCATCAGTCGTCCCATAAAAACCATATCAAAATAGTCGCCCCCCGCTACTTTGAAAATCCGCTCGCAAAACACGGGATCGAATTGATTCGCGCGTTCCATTTCGCCGCGCAAGGATTCAAGTAAGTGGTGCACGACCGGATATAACTCCAGCGCACGAGCAGTCGGCTCCAGCCCCCGCCGCGTGCGCACAAACAACTCATCCTTTAAGGTCAGCCGAAGTCGTTTCAATGCGGCACTTGCTGCGGGCTGACTCATCCCAAGATGGCTCGCTGCCATATTCAAACTACCCAGCTCCATGATGGCTTCAAATACTGGAAACAGGTTGAGGTCAACCGATCTTAAATTCAGCTTCATAAATATCTTATATATATTTTATTGATTAGATAAATATTACTTAGCACTTTAGACTTCATGCACTATCTTTGTCCACTCAATCAAGGCCAATGAAATATGAAGAGTATAAAAGCCGCACTCATTACGATCTGCATAGTTGGATTATCCACGGGATGTTCCGAGCCTGTTCCTTTGGAAAAAGGCGCCAATGGAAACGGCCACACAGCGCCCACTGCAGCCACGGTAAAAGCAAACCAAAAAATACTTAACAAGCGCCCATTCGCCAATAGGAGCGACTTTACGGATGCCCGTAAAGGTTTTATTGCCAAGATAGATGAGCTTGAATTACGCGACCAGAACGGCAATCTTCTATTCAGGCCAGATGACTTTTCCTTTGTCGACGAAGATGGCTCGAATGCGCCAGCATCAGTAAACCCAAGCTTGTGGCGCCAAGCTGCTCTGAACAACATCCACGGCCTTTTCGAAGTATCAAAGGGGATTTATCAGATCCGTGGAACCGACCTTTCAAACATGAGTATTATTGAAGGTGACTCAGGCTGGATATTAGTGGATCCACTCACTGCCAGAGAGCCGGCAAGCGCATCGTTCAAGCTGGCGCAAAAACACTTGGGCAAAAAGCCTGTCAAAGCCATTTTATTTACCCACTCTCATATGGATCATTTTGGTGGTGTCGATGGTATTCTGGAGCATCTGTCTGAGGACGAAAAAGCCAATCTGAGAATCATCGCGCCAGAAGGCTTCGTCGAGGAAGCGACGAGTGAAAATATTATCGCCGGTATCGCGATGGGGCGTCGCGCAGAGTTTATGTATGGCAAGCGCTTGACGAACGACATCCGTGGGCATGTTGACACTGGTCTGGGCAAGCTCCCTGTGGCAGGAAGCTTTACATTTAAGCAACCCACCGAGGTCGTCACGCACGATAATCTGAATTTTGTCATTGACGGTGTTCCATTCGAGTTTCAGATCGTATCCGGTTCCGAGGCTCCCTCCGAATTTACTTTCTACTTACCAGAACACAAGGCATTCTGCGGCGCCGAATTAGTCAGCCGCAACATGCACAACCTCTATACACTTCGAGGCGCCAAGGTGCGAGATGCACGATTGTGGACAGCCTATATCGAAGAAGCCAGGGTAAAATTTTCGGATACAGAAATCTACTTCGCAAGTCACCATTGGCCACTGTGGGGTAAGGACAACATTAATAACTTCCTTGAAGTTCAGCGCGATACCTACAAGTATATTCATGACCAAACCGTGCGCATGATGAACCAGGGTTACACGCCCAATGAAATTGCCAGCCAGATCAAACTGCCGGAGGCGCTGAATCAGGACTTCCATAACCAGGGTTATTACGGCACCGTACAACATAATTCAAAGGCTGTTTATCAGTTCTATATGGGCTGGTACACCGGCAACCCGGCCAAATTACACCCATTGCCTGAGTCTGTTTCTGCAAAACGCTATATGGATATGATGGGAGGTATCTCCTCAGTGGTAGCGAAGGCCGAAAAACAGTTTGAAGAGGCCTCCAGTGCCGATGCAGAAACAGGTATAGAGCTTTACCGCTGGCTAGCAGAACTACTTAATCAGGCTGTATTCGCCACACCAGACAACACCGATGCCAAGGCTCTGCTGGCCAAGGTTTATGACCAGTTGGGCTATCAAGCCGAATCAGGCCCTTGGCGTGATGTTTACTTAAGCGCCGCCTATGAGTTGAGACATGGTTCACCCGATAAGGGCATCATCTCCCCCGTCTCGATGAAGGAAATTCTCAAGGCGACCCCTGTCGAAGAGTTTCTGGCGAGCATGAGCGTGCGCTTAAATGCAGAGGACGCAGAGGGCGAAGAACTTTCCATTTTGCTGAATTTTACGGATATCGATGAAAAGCATTTGATCACAGTGAAGAACTCCGTTATGCATCATAAGAAGATCGCAGCTCAGGCAACAGCTGACGCTACCCTGAATCTGACTTTTACACTATTTGTGGATATCGCCGTGGGCCAGGCCAGTCTGAAAGATTTACTTTTGGGTGATGAATTAAGTGTCGAGGGTAGCTCACTGGATTTGCTGAGTTTCGTGGGGATGTTTGATAAACCTACGGGCACCTTCAATATCGTGACTCCGTAGCGCTTGCAAAGCTATTAGCTCTATTTATCTTGATAGGAAATTACTGAAAACCGCCATGCTGCAGTACATATTCAAAAAGCGAAAACTTCGCTATCAGGCGATTGGTTAACAAAAGGGAGAAGTTTCAGAACAAAGCCAATTGTCAACCAAGTTCCTGCTAGCTTCTGACAAACAGGGTTCCGAAGCTCCTGCGTAAGCATAAATCCGCATTAGCTTACTAAAGCAATTGAGGGACTAATTCAGTTCCTATTGAGAAAACCAAACCGGCGTCCCACGGCACCACCACATTTTAAACCCTAAAAAATTGATTTTGTTAGGGTTTTTTACTTCCTGCGAGATGAAAATCTACTCCCGCAGTCCCACTAATATTTAACCCCATAACATATTGAATCTATTGCTATTTTTCTTATAGGATTTAAATCCTTTCAAATTACCCCCACTTTACCCCCATTTTAATTCTTAAACAGCACACTAATTCCCTATAAAAACTGTTCAGTAAAAGATAGAAATCAATACATGTTCATTATTAATCTCCGTACATTATTAATGAACATTCTATATTTATGTACAAAATACTAAACAAACTACTAACAATTACAGACCTACAAACAACATGAATACAAAATACGAACTATTAACAGGAGCTATTACGGCGTTTCATAATGAGACGGGCATCGAGCTAGATGTCATTCAAGAAAATGGGCCGTTCGTAGATTTCAAAGTAGATGCGGTCATCCAGTTTGCAAAGCCTGGCCCCACGCTTGCAATTGAAATCAAAAAATGGGCTCAGCAAGCAAACCTAGGGGCTTTAGCTGAACAGATTAAAAGGCTCCCTATTGATGGTGTTCTAGTAGCCGATTACATCAACCCCAATATGGCTAAAAAGCTTAAAGAATTGCATGTACAGTTTATGGATACAGCCGGCAATGCTTATATCAATCAGCCTCCTATTTATATTCATATAACAGGCAACCATCAAGACCAAACTCACACCCGAGATAAGGAAAAAAATCGCGCCTTCGATACCACAGGCCTCAAGGTTGTATTTGGATTTTTATGCAACCCTTTCCTTGTAAACACAACATATCGAGAGATAGCAAAAGCCACAGGTGTTGCTCTGGGCACAGTAGGCTGGGTAATAACCGGTTTAAAAGGTGCGGGGTTCATTGTTGAACGAGGAAAAGTTCGTGAATTCATCAACACACGAAAGTTACTGGATCGATGGGTGGAAGCATATCCTGAAAAATTAAAACCTAAGCAATGCGTAGGTGAATTCATCACCGATAAAGCTAATTGGTGGCAAGATATCAACATAGCTGAATATGGTGCTTTCTGGGGTGGCGAAGTCGCAGCGGCTAAATATACTAATTACCTACAACCACATATAGCGACTGTCTATTTACCAAAAGAGGCTGGCAATAAACTCTTAGCTAAAGCAAGGCTGCGTAAAGCCGACGAGTTCGCAGCTAATGAAGCAGGTTTAGTCAAAATATTTCGGCCATTTTGGCCAAGAGACACAATGGACGAAAAAAACAACAAAAGCCTCGTGCACCCGATCTTAGTCTATGCAGACTTGATCGAAACCGGCGATGCCAGAAATATAGAAACAGCCAGGATGATCTATGAGCAATACATCAATAAATATATCGGGACAGATATACTCTGATGCAGTCCAAGTCTATATAGATATAAGTGATGCATGCGATCACTTAAAGATACCTTATGTGGTCGTAGGTGCTTCAGCTAGAGATATTGTTTTGCACATTGGTTATGGCGCTAAGATCCAACGTGCCACAAGAGATATTGATTTTGGTATTCAAGTACCAAATTGGAACGCATTTCAGTCATTAAAGTTTGATCTTCTATCTCGTGGATTCAAAGAAACCAGACAACGGCATAAGCTAATCAGTAATGCAGGAGTACCCATTGATATTGTTCTTTTCGGACAATTAGAAGATGAGAACGCTAATATATCCTGGCCACCTGACGGAGACTGGGTGATGAATGTTCTTGGGTTTCAGGAAGCATGTGAAAATGCTAAAATCGTTCGTGTTCAAAACGACCCTCCTGTCGATATACCGGTTGCAACTCCTGTAGGCATGGCAGTGTTGAAGTTGATCGCATGGACGGACCGAAACGCTGACATGAGATCCAAAGATGCTAAAGATCTGCTTTATCTTTATCCATTGTGATACTCATTATTTTTACCTTTCATATAGGTTAACAATAATGAGCAGTTACACAATTTAATTTACAGCCTAGTTCATCACAGAGTTATAAATCATATGGCCATAAAGCACTTGAATTAACAGTATGACCACGAACCTTTTCCTATAGTTTACTGTTCACCCCAGAACTTCCACCATTTCTTGCTGTTTTCTTTTCTTGCTTCTTTGCCTTTTTCTGAGCCTTTATCCAATTCTTTTTGCACTTGATTCATCTTTTTTTCTTTCTGTTTTTCAATACCACTAACCTTATCTTTTTTATCTTTTTTATCTTTTTTATCTTTTTTATCTTTTTTATCTTTTTTATCTTTTTCTAGTTTAAGCTCTTCTTGCTCACCCTCTTTAGCATTCATTGCTTGTTGATGTGCATCCTTCTGCTCTTGCGTTGGCTTTCCATTCCCCGCCCACGAAGGCTTTTCTGCCAGTACGGGCGCTACAAGGAAAACAGATAGAAGCGGGACAATTAATTTACTTTTCATAGTAGTTACTCGATTAAAAATTAAAATTCAGTTTATTAGGCCGCGTAATACTTTCTTTACACAGCCATTCAGACATGACGCTTAGGCATAAAGTCACATTTAACCACATATTTTATCTCGAAGTTCGTATAGTCACTAATCCGTTAGATTATTCTAATTAAATGCTCCTAGCTAAGCACCTCTGAGGGTTTAAATGGGTCGGTGACAACTGAGAATCATTAACACTATCATTTGTCACCGACCCGAATAGTACTACCCGAATAGTACTTACTTAAGCAATTATTACCGCTCCCTGAGCCCGTCGAAGGGTGTTCCAGTTTCCACAAATTCTCGTTTCTTGCCCGTTTCAACAAGCTCAACGAACGTCATAATTTCAAGCTTTTAGCTTAAGTAAGTGGCTTTCGTCACGGACCCATTTACTCTAAGAATATTTATCTCACTTCGATAATAAATCAGGTAAAACATGCTTTTTCGTTGTTATTTCAAGATCATTTCACTGCTACTGACGCCTGTCGTATCTAGCTCAACAGCTTCTCCGTTGCTGACTCGTCGAATATCGACATTGCCTAAACTAACGGAAAAAGTTTTATCGGCCGGCGCATCAGTTCCCCCAGAACCACAAGCCACAAGGATTATTACTAAAAAACCTAGTGCTACAATGTTAGTTGCATTATTCATCACGTTATCTCTCACTATCTTTGTATTAGAACTGATAGGTCACCAAAAAGTTTGTATCGCCAATCGATAATTGATAAGGCTGTGATAGGCTAAATGTTAGTTCGCCATTATCGCTAAGGTAATTTCCGGTCGCGATTCGCTCCGCGGTTTCCGGAACACCATTATTATTAACATCTCGATATAAAGAGACATTACCTATATCAGTCTTTTCATTGATTGAACCTGAAGCATTGATGCTTAATTCATGAACCTGAGCATCGGTTGAATCGCTCGTGATATAAAAGCTAAAGACCACGTGTTCACCCTCTCCACTTGAGAAAACACCATCGTCAAGCGGGATATTTGATACTGAAACAATGGGCTCTGGAATAAACGCTACTGCAACACCACCCGGGTCAACTATTGTTCCATTTGCTTCGTTGTCTGCATCGTTAGGGCCGCCGTCTTCAAGGGTGAGTTGAACACAGAAGTGTCCTTCAGTAAGCCCTAATTGGTAAGAAGTATCTCCCGGTGCTGGGCAGCCCCCTAGCAGTCCAGGCGCAGACGCCACCAGATTGTTCGCATCTTCAACGAAATCATTCCAACCTGATTCTGAGGAATATTTGTGATATATCGCTTCGTTGGGTATCGCTGACGTTTACGGCAAAACAATTCGAATTGAACCACCTGCATTGATCCCACTAATTTCAAAATCAAATATGCCGGCTAAATACTGAAAATGATCATCGTCAGCATTATTGGCCGCGCCACCACCAGAACCACCGTGCTCATCTATATTAGACATAACAATCGAAGCAGATGCTGCACCAGAGGCAAACGCGGTTTTTCCTAAGACGATATGCAGCCCTGATTCAGTTTGAATAACCGCAGCTCCTGTGCCTGAAGGCAAATGGTGCTGTTCAGGCACAGCATCAAGGTAATCGGGTATGCGGTCCATATCGGAATCGCCTGAACCTTCCTCTGAGTCCACGACCCCATCGCCGTCTGAATCTTCATTGTTAGATAAAACAACTCCTGTTGCAGCGACCCTTAAGACGCTTCTTACAGCATCATTTAAAGATCCATCGCCATCGTCCTCAACGCTAAGACCTATAGAATACAAACCTGCCGATAGGTTGCTTGGGTCAAAGGTGAACGTTTGACTGCTGAGACCTTCTTCGGATGAAAGAAGGCTCGAGCTTGCCGACCAGTCAAAGGTATGACCATCATTTGGATTTGGATCTGCCACAACTGCCGATATTTCAACCAAACCACTATCAGCATAAACAGTTGTTACTGATTCACCATTCTGCTTGATCATGAGCGATACGGTCGGCGCGATGTTTTCTTCTTTGATGGTGGCTGTATGTACAGTAACTGCACCCGAAACCGCGTTAGAAGGCGTTCCCATAGTAACGATAATGGTTTCATTACCTTCCCAGGCATCATCAAGTGCAGTGGCGATTTCTATCGAACCGTTTGTGCCAGATGCAATCACAATTTCACCATCGCTTATATCATGGTCACTGTCTTGCTGTGCTGTTCCACTTATCGTGAAGGGCACCGTAACGGGGTAAGTCACTGCAGCACCATTCAATGTTGCTGCTATGGTCAGGGATTCACCCTCAAAGACTGCTTGTGGAAGCGGGAATGAAACCATCGGGATGACATCGACGATTTGTTGTCTTGTTGAGGCGTTACCAGCCTGATCCACTGCTGACCAGATAATTACGTTTCGACCGGGAGCAAACGGACCGGCGTTATTGGCTGAAGGCACGATGGAGCCATCTTTAACATCGTGAGCGTTAGCAACTCCCAGGTCAACGGGCGTTAGCGGGCCGGTTGAACTCACAATCAGGTCGGATGGAGCCGATAACACTGGCGGAACATCGTCAATAGCGACATTACTGCCACCTAGGTATTCCTCTAGATTACTCAAGCCATCACCATCTAAATCAGACAGCGCATCATTTGCTTCTAGTGGATTTAGATTATTAGCCAGCTCCCATTCATCTGGAATACCGTCCCCATCATCATCCGTATCAACATTATTACCAATGCCATCGTTATCCGTATCAACGGATTCAGAGGCATCTAAGGGGAAGGCATCGTTAACATCGAATACCGAATCGCCATCATCGTCTGTGTCAGCATTATTACCTATGCCATCGTTATCCGTATCGACGGATTCAGAGGCATCTAAGGGGAAGGTATCGTTAACATCGAATACCGAATCGCCATCATCATCCGTATCGGCATTATTGCCTATGCCATCGTTATCCGTATCGACGGATTCAGAGGCATCTAAGGGGAAGGCATCAGAAGAATCGTTAACTGCATCTCCGTCAGTGTCCGCCAGCAGAATATCGGTGCCAATTTCAAGTTCGGAAGAATCACTCAAGCCATCCAAGTCTTGATCTACAAATAACTCCACACTGACAGAGGGGTAGGAATAGGCAACCTGGCTGTCTTTCGGGTATGTGTAGACCCTATAGTAGCGTTGAATGTCATCTCCAGAAGGTTCAATTACATAGTATGCGTTATCCGTAAAAACTTCTGTTTCAATGCTTGAAAAATCGGGAGTTTGGCTGATCTCCACTCGGTACTTGTAATTACTTGGGCTATCCCCTGCCAGAGTCCACTCCAGGCTATTTAAGCCGGATTCAGAGACTAGATTCAAGCCTGTGGGCGTGGGTGAGATAAGCTTAGTTGTCCATGCTAGCCCATATGACATAGAGCTAGCTCCGCCATTTGATTTTGCTAAAACCTCCATTCGGTAATTGCCTGCGGCAAGTTTAGCTTCTATTAATTCAACGTTCGATGTCAGATTGTCACTAAAGGCCACAATTACATTGTCGGCGTCATAAATAGTCACGCTGTAATCAGGCAAAAAACTATTAAGATCATCGTCAATTTTTCTGTGCCAAACCGATACCGCTGAAAACACTGAGCTTGCATTGAGCGAAAAAAGATACACATTCTTTTGGTTTTCACTAATGTTGTTTGCATAGTCCCATCCTTGATTAGCAGCAAGCGTCGTTTCACTCGCATCGAACTCGCCTGCATCCAAAATATTGTAAGCCGACAGAATATTCATAGAGCCAGCCCCATACTTTTCACTGGTAGGCTGGCTATCTGAATTTCGAATCCATTCCCCCTGGGTAAACAACGGCAGATTAACTTGGCTGATACCATCGCCCCATTCGGTGCTGGCTTTATAGTTGAAGCGCGTGGAGCCTGCCATAAGCATGGCTTTCATCACAACACTGTTCCAGGCATTGGAGAGATCAGGATCGACACTGACTCGTTCGAGCATCATCGCCGCTGCGGAACAAACAGTCGGGGTCGAATAGCTAGAAGCATATGATTTTGAGTGTGCAATTAAATCAGGCTTAAATCTGGGAGAACCATGATTATTAATTTTGGCGCCGTCAAACGCATAAGTATTGACATAGGTCTGGCCAACAACAATGCTATTGTAAGCCATGCCACTTGTCGTCCAGTTCCCTTCTATTAAAGAGCTATGGGCGGTACAGGCGACCATATCATTGAGTTCGACAAACTGATCAAATTGTTTCAGCAAGTCGTCACCGGAACCGCCGTTGGTGTTACTGATATTCAATACCTTTGCCGGTGTTAACGGAATACCATCGTAACTGCTAGCCGGATATCTGTTTTCACTTGAAAGAGAATTAAAAAAGACACGCAAGTCTGCGGTATCCGCCGTGTGAAAATTATCTAAATCAGGAGAGAATGTAGAGTAGCGGGTCAACAACAGCGGATAGGATTCTGTTGTGCTTAGAATGCCTGCCACATATTCGCTGTGGTTATTTGAAGTTTCAAAATCAAAGAGGTGCTTCACATCCCCAATGCTATCGGGAGTGTGATTGCTTTCCGCCTGAAGTACAACAATATCCGCGCCCGTGGGGAGGTAGCCATTATGCTTGGCAAGCAACTCCTGATAACCACTGTATTTCGCCATATTATAATTACTTCTGTACCAGTCAGTCGGAGGCTCGTAGTACTCTTCAATAATTTTGAATAGGTCATCTGGCAGCTTTGAAAATTCAGCAGTATGATCAAAAGCAGCAGCGTTGGCGGAGATAACGCCGATAGAGAATAGTGTCAAAGCCCTGGAATTAATCATTGTTAGAATTCTCCTCAGAGTCTTTGAATACATACATTAGCTCCATTTGAATGGCGAAAAACATAAAGGGCGAAGCAGAGCACAAACGACAAAAACTATTACATCGCACCCTGGTAACTCCGCTGTCATAGAGACCCCCCCCCTTAGACCGAAGGCTTTGCGAACTGGTCTTTAAAACCAGATAGCCCTTTACAAGCAACATAGACAGGACAACTAGATTTTTCACCCTGATGGCATTTAGAAATATTCAAACAATATAGCAATTAACCTTAAAAGATGATGTTTAGATTCGTGTAAAAATGTGTCTGATTTATTGGATAATGAAGACCATGTTAGAGACATGATGATTCTGACACTCGCAAACCAGATAGGGTTTCTACTTATAAAAATGAGCCGAATAACCAATCTATTCGACCCAGATGCTAGTTTGCCCAAGAGCAAGTTAAATACCTTTAGTTCTATTCTCACTATCGCTCCTCTCAATAATGAGATTAAGCACCCATCAACATCAATTCATTGACCAGACCTAAAATTTACAACAATCTGCATATGGAACGTCCCCCATTTTCCCCCAACAATCAGCAAACAATCAGGGTCACCCATAAGTCGTAAACTGTTCCTCGATTCGACAGAAAACTTAAAAATGAATCGTCATATCAAATACAAAGTATTATTTAATTGCACTAACCGTTACCATTACTTTGCAGATTGATCGCTTCAATATGAGATAATGATTAACTGTAAAGTTGAGGAATTATTATATGCAAAATAAATCGACTCAATCCCAGGGCATTCTTTTATTTCGGTTAACACCAACGCAGTCGTTTGCTATTGGAACATTAAAAGTCCGTGAAATAGTTCCGTATTCCAAGTTAACGGTGCTTCCTGGTTCACATCGATTTGTATTGGGCGCTGCGAGTATTCGTGGCTTAACCATACCTGTCATTGATATGGCAGCCGCGGTGGGGTATCAGCCTCTATCAAAAGAAGAAATACCTAAGTGTTATATCATCATAACTGATTGCCAAAGAAAAACGATTGGCTTTTTAGTGCGAGAAATTGAAAGAATTTCCGAGTGCAACTGGAAAGATATTAAGCCACCCGCCAAAAACCTAGGTCGGCATGCATTTTTAACAGGTGTTACCCACATAGAAGGTAAACTTGTGCAATTGTTAGATGTCGAGCTGGTTATCTCTATTGTATTTCCAGAAAGTGATACTTCCAAATTCATTATTATCACTGATGTCGAAAGAGAAAAGTTGAAGCCTCTCAACATATTACTGGTAGATGACTCTATTTTTGCAAGAACACAACTTACAGGCGCACTAGATGAAATTAATATCCCATACAAAGTAACGGCTAATGGCAGTGAAGCGCTAAGTATCATGAAAAATCAGGCCAGACAAAACATACCCATTGATTTGCTTGTTAGCGACATTGAAATGCCTGGGCTCGATGGCTATGAACTAACATTTGAAATACGTAATGATTCACAGCAGCTTGGCTCACCATACATTATTCTTCATACCTCACTGTCGAGTGAGATTAGTGTAAGCCAAGCGCATCAGGTGGGAGCAAATGAAGCACTCACCAAATTCGACGCCGGAGACTTG
>JBFJZQ010000063.1:0-12781 GCA_041622015.1 Oleiphilaceae bacterium | reverse complement strand
TTTCAATATTAAAAACACTGAATTAACTTATACGAAATAAAAACCTTTATTCTATTTTGAGACAAAAAGGGGTGTTTATCAGGCGCTTAGTCGTTAGAATCGCTCACACATACCTACACTACCCTTAACAATAAACGATCAGAGTGTAGGTTTCTATTTTCCATACTTCCATTTTTTCGTTCCAGGGAGCCTCACGTGAACAAACTTATTCCTTTAGCATGCCTTTCGCTTATCAGCGCTGGCTTTGCATCTGCCACTGAACTCTATGGTGAGATAAATACCAGCTATGCCTTTGCTAAAATTGCAGACGAAAAATTTAACCCCATTGCCATAGAAGGCCGCATTGGCTTTTATCTCGAAAAACAAGTCGGCCTTGAGGCTTATTATGGCACGGGTCTAAGTGACGATAGCCAAGTGGATGTAGACCTTGCATTAAACACGATCGCAGGCGTGAACCTGCGTTTCGAATCACCCGGCACCAAAGATGGCATGAAAATATTCTTACTCCTTGGTTATGGTATGAGCGAATGGGATGTGGATAGAAGCGGCACGGGGGAGCCCGGTAAAGTCGACTTTAACGATTTCAGTTATGGCGGTGGTTTTGAATGGCGCTTAGGCAATAGCAATAAATGGTTTTTGAATATTCGCGGCCAGCGTTTTCTCAATAAAGATGATTTAAGTTTAGATACCGGTAGTTTAGGAGTTCGTTATGCATTCTAAGAAGCGTCAGTTATCAAGTTCCCCCCTAACCTTGCTAAGTTACCTGAGCTTTTCTTTATTCTTAGTCGCCTGTGGCAACAGTGAAGATGCCGAGAAAGTAAAAGCAGCACTGGAAATTAATACCTCAAACATTACTGCTTTAGAAGTCACCAGCATTCGCTCAACCATCGAAACCACAGAGACCGAACAATTTTCAGCCATGGCTATCATTTCGAATGGCAGTGAAGACTCTAAAGACTTTTCAAGCAAAGTCACTTGGTCTAGCTCAGACACCCAAAATGCCACCATTGATGCAAGCGGCTTATTAACCTCCAAAGCGACAGAAACAGTCATGGTTACGGTGACAGCGCAATTAGCGGACTTAACAGCCAGTAAAGACATTAAGCTCTCAAATGCCCCATTAGAAAGCATTTCGATTCAGAACAACCCTTCCCCTGTTTCTGTTTGTCGTGGCAACTACCAACTTACGGCTATGGGTACCTATGAAACAGAAATAGGTGAAGAGGAAGACATCCGCCCTATTACTGACAAGGTCACTTGGACTTCAGATAATACAGCGCTGTTAACGATAGATTCTGGGGCGTTCTCAAGCTACAAAGATGGCACGGCGACGGTGACGGCTTCCAGTGATGGGATTCAAAGCACGGCCACCATCGTGATCAGTGATGACCTTGATAGCATTGCGATCAGCAGTACTTCAGATACCGTTTTTGCTGGCAGCACCTTAAGTTTTTCAGCAACCGGTACTTATGATGATGCGTCAACGGCTGTCATAACCAATAACCTTACCTGGGAGAGTGATACCCCAGCGGCGCTGAGTATTTCTAATGAGGCAGCAACCAAGGGTGTAGCGACGGGTGTAACAAAAGATATGGCAAACATTCGCGCCAAGTGCTTAAACACGAGTGCTACTGTTTCGAACGATGTGTTAATCTCGGTTGAAGAACCACCCGTGGTAAATGGCGTTTCAATTAATGAAGACGCCACTATTGTTCAATTTAAAATTGCTGATAGCCCTGAACAATTAACAGCCAATTTAAAACGAAGTGATAATACCTTTAGCACTGATGTTACTGAGACAGAATATACGACCTGGTCAATAACTGACACCATATCTGGTGAGCCTGTTACCCTGGATAAATTAACGGGTGAAATCACATTCTCTGCAGTCGGAGAAACCGAAATTAAAGTTCGCTACTTTGACGATGACAAAAATATCGGGCCGTTTACTGACTTAATCGAAGTAAAGATCGTAGCGAACTAATATTCTAAAGTGCTTACAAAGGTCTAAAAGAAGGCGGCTCATCTTCGGGCTTGTCTTCTTTTATCTCTTCTAGAGACAATTCACCAAAACTACTCTTTGTCGCTTGTCCATCACCAGAGGATGCAGACGAGGCCCCTGTTCCGTCATCACCTGTTGCCAATTTAATGCGCAGACGTAAATTATTCGGTGAATCGGCATTGGCGATGGCTTCATCTAATGAGATACGCCCCTCCTGATAGAGCTTAAACAAGGCCGCATCAAAGGTTTGCATCCCGAGATTTTCAGACTTTTCCATGATCTGCTTGATTTCTGTTAAGCGGTTTTTAAGCACCAGCTCCTGAATAGTTTTGGTATCTAATAGCACTTCTACTGCGGCACAACGTTTACCATCAACCGTCGGGACTAAGCGCTGAGACACAAAGCCCCGCAAGTTTTGGGATAAGCCCATCAAAAGCTGTGCGCGTTTTTCATCAGGAAATAAGTTAATAATTCGTTCGAGTGCCTGGTTTGCGTTATTCGCATGCAAGGTGGAAATAGCCAAGTGACCAGTTTCAGCAAATTCCAGTGCATGCTCCATGGTTTCACGGTCACGAATCTCACCAATTAAAATAACATCCGGTGCTTGGCGTAAGGTGTTTTTTAAGGCATTGCGGAAGGAACGTGTATCGACGCCAACTTCACGCTGGTTAATAATACTTTTTTTATGGCGATGGACATATTCAACCGGATCTTCAATGGTAATGATATGCCCGGACGATGTGCTATTACGGTGGTCAATCAAAGCGGCGAGCGAAGTCGACTTACCTGAACCGGTTCCGCCAACAAAGAGCACCAGCCCGCGTTTTTCCATCACCAGCTCTTTTAATATCGGCGGCAATTTGAGGTCATCAAAGTTGGGAATATCGGTATTGATATTACGCGCAACAATCGATACTTCGTTGCGTTGTTTGAAAATATTTATACGAAATCTTCCGACAGAAGGAATGGATATCGCCAAATTCATTTCCAAGTCTTCTTCAAACGCGCGACGCTGTTCAGGGTCCATAATCTCGATTGCAATGGTTTCGAGTTCACCCGCGGTATAGGCCGTTTGCGATAAGGGCTTTAAAACGCCTTGGAATTTAGCACAAGGGGGCGCTCCAGTACTCAGATATAAATCGGAACCATCTTTGGCGGCAAGGATTTTAAGATACTGATCAATCGGCGTTGTTTTCATTGTGCTACCTCATACCCATACAATTTGAATTCAAAAATATAATCGTGATGACAAATTAGTATAGAAGCTGAGGTTTACAAGTACAGGCAGTTTGGAAGGTTTAGTGAATAGGCTATTAACAAGCAGCCGAAGCTTAATCCGATCATTTTAGTATTCGGTTCCCGCGATCCGTTCTAGGAGGTTGTAGAATTCTTCCAAGTCACTTTGTTTCTGCGCATCCACTTTGAACTTGTTATGAAAAAACAGACAAAAGCTGACTTTCGATGCCCGTAGTTCAATGGTGTACTCATCCGGACTAATCATTAAGCTGACGCCTTCGAGAAGGTAATCCCGTTCGCGTTTTTCACCATGCTGGCGTATCTTATCCGCCGCTTGAAGCACTATCTTTGGCTCAATATGCTTTTCCATCATGACTCCTTAACAGCGTTAACTTAAGTAAACCTTTCCATAATTACGTTTAGAAAAGCCTTTTAGATCAACCCGCAGCATTCTCTTCAAGCTATCACGGGCCCGCTATGAAAGCGAAATTCGGTATCAGGCTCTAAAATGAGTTTGTTTTCTATCTTTCTAAAGTAAGCCACTCTTTCATCGATATTTTTCTTGGCGTACTTTCTCGCGAGCGTTAAATAGTCTTGATAATGGCGTGACTCAGACTTCAGCAATGAGAGATAGAATTCAGATAGATCTTCTTCCAACAAGGGGGCTATCTTGGCAAATCTTTCACAAGAACGTGCCTCGATAAAAGCACCAATAATTAAAATATCGGCGAGTTTTTCAGGCTCATTTTTCCGCACATGTTCCCGCATTTTGGCAGCATAACGAGACGCGGTGAAATTGGTATAACGGATTTTTCGTTTCTTCAAAAATTTCAATACTTGCTCAAAATGTCTAAGCTCTTCACGTGCTAAGCGCGACATTTTCATTAATAGATCATCATCGTGCGGGTAACGATTGATCAGATTTAATGCTGTGGTAGCGGCTTTCTTTTCACAATGCGCATGGTCAATGAGCATATCAGCCTGATTTTCAAGTGCATTCTTTACCCATGAGTCGGGTGTTTCACTGCCTAGAAAAGCATGTATTTCCGTTAAATCTTGCATGTAATGTGGGTATCTCTTTGGGTAATTTATCGTACTGAGTTAAATATCTAAATATCTTTTAATGACCGCCCAATGAGTCAGTTTGTTTTCTTTTGTGAGTACTGCATTGGCAGGGCTGGTGGAAGGTAAAACAATTGTCGCCCCATGCCAATACGGTACAGCTATAAATTTCTTAAATAGCTTTTCAGCCGCTTGCCCATTAAAAGCGATCAACCGAATACTAGGATTTTCATCAAGTAATTCAGCTAAACCATTAGGCGTCACGGTGCTTTGGTCTATCTTGCTGTCTAAACTGCCTGGCCGATGACAAGACGCGACAACATCCCACACGGCAATATGCTTGCTTAGTAAGTGTTGTACTCGCTCTGAATAAGAAAGGTATACATCAAAACCGCACAGTTTTGACATGATCCACCAAAAGGCATTCCTGGGATTGCCATAATATTGCTGCGTTGTTAAAGACTGAACACTTGGCATCGTACCAAGAATCAGCACCCTGGGCCCAAGCCCCAAAAGTGGCTTAAAGCCCTCTTCGATTGTTTTAGTTTTCTCTAGCATCTATGAAGCAATATTAAAGATTGATCGTGACAGTAGAAGACACAAATTTAGCCTGCTCAATTGCCTCATCAACGGTTTCACCTAGAGCTAAGCCCACTCCCATTCTTCTCTGACCTTTGACTTCAGGCTTTCCGAATAAACGAAGTTGGGTGTTGGGCTTGTGCAGTGCCACGTCCACATTAGAAAAACTAACTTGAGTCGACTCACCTTCCACCAAGATAACTGATGACGCAGCAGGACCAAATTGTTTAATCGCCGGAATAGGCAGGCCCAATATGGCGCGTGCATGCAGGGCAAATTCAGATAAATCTTGCGATATAAGTGTCACTAAACCGGTATCGTGAGGTCGGGGGGACACTTCACTGAATAAGACCTCATTGCCTTTCACAAATAGCTCCACACCGAATAGACCATTTCCGTCTAAATTTTCGGTCACTTTATGCGCTATCTCTTGAGCATTTTTTAAGGCTTGAGTAGACATCGCCTGAGGCTGCCAAGACTGCTGATAATCGCCATTTTTTTGGATATGACCGATCGGTTCACAAAAAGTTGTTTGACCTGCATGGCGCACCGTCAATAAAGTAATTTCATAATCGAAATCGACAAAGCCTTCAATGATCACCGTACCTGCACCACTGCGGCCGCCTTCTTGAGAGTACACCCAGGCAGGTTCAATATCCTCTTGTTTCAGAATCGTGCTCTGGCCTTTGCCAGATGAACTCATAATAGGTTTGATCACACAAGGCAAGCCAATCGTTTCGACCGCTTTTAGAAACGCAGCATGACTATCTGCAAAGCGATAAGGAGATGTTTTCAAACCTAAAGTTTCAGCGGCAAGACGACGGATACCTTCTCTATTCATGGTCAAATTTACCGCCCTTGCAGAAGGAATAACGGTAAAACCTTCTTGCTCTAACGCGACTAATTCTGACGTTGCAATGGCTTCAATTTCGGGAACGATAAAGTCTGGTTTTTCTAATTCGATAATCGATCGAAGTGCTTTGGCATCAAGCATATCTATAATATGGGAACGATGCGCAACCTGCATAGCGGGGGCATTGGCATATCTATCCACCGCAATGACTTCAACACCAAAACGCTGTAATTCGATAACCACTTCTTTACCCAATTCGCCAGAACCGCAAAATAAAACTTTCTTTGCCGTTTTTGAAAGCGGCGTTCCGATTGTCGTCATAACGTTTGTCTCTTTATTTTTAAGTAAGAAGGGAGTAAAGCTTATATATGGGCTTTCTTTTCGCGTGCTTTGGCTTTTGCAAGCGTGTCCAGCTTTTCAGCATTATCCATACACCACCAACGAGTAATTTCATCACCGGTTCGATGACAACCAACACACACGTCGTCCATATCCAAAGCGCAAATACTCACGCAGGGTGAAGTGATTTTTTCTACTTCTGTATCTTTATCTATCATTACGACTGCCTTTTTACTTTTCAAATTGTTGCTTTTGATTGTTGATACAACCCTTCTTACCCCAAGAAAAATTCCGCTTCCTGAGCCCCACACACCGCTCCCTGTAACCCGTCGAAGGGCCTTCCAAATTAATCTCTGTGTTTCATCAAGTACATTTCGGCACAGCTCAATGCAGGCATTTCGGCACAGCTCAATGCAGGCATTTCGACATAGTTCAATACAAGCATTTCGACATAGTTCAATACAAGCATTTCGACTGACTCAATGCGCGGGAGTTCCGCTCCCTGAGCTCCGTCGAAGGGCCTTCCAAATTAAACTCTGCGTTTCATCAAGTACATTTCGGCACAGCTCAATGCAGGCATTTCGACATAGTTCAATACAAGCATTTCGACATAGCTCAATGAGCGGATATTTATTCAGAAACACTTAAATCATCCTGATAGCGTTGGCCATTTTGTACATAGTGCGCTGCGCCCATCGCGAGCATCTGAATTTCCTGTTCAGAAAGTGAACGCTTCACCTTTCCCGGGCTTCCTACCACCATTGATCCATCAGGCACTTCCATTCTTTCAGGGATCAGGGTATTCGCACCGATTAAACAGTTCTTACCTATTTTAGCGCCATTCAATACCACGGCATTAATACCAATCAAAGAGTTATCACCAATGCTACAACCATGAAGCATGGCTTTATGGCCGACCGTAACATTTTTGCCAATCGTTAATGGGTAACCCGGGTCAATATGCAGAATTGAACCATCCTGAATATTACTTGCTTCACCAATAATAACCTTGTCGTTATCTGCTCTAATTACCACATTAAACCAAACACTGGCGTTTTCATGAATGTCGATAGAACCAATTAAGCTTGCATTAGGTGCAATAAAAGCAGGTTTTCCGATATAGCTAATGTGCCGATTTCCTAGTCTATAAATCACGCTTTATTCCTCTTATTTTTGAGTGTTTATTTTATGGAAGATTGATATTGAACCGGTTTATCAAAAATCTGAATATCCATACCGTAAGCAATATTCATTAGCTCCACTAAGACAATCGCCGATAGACCCCATATTTCATAGACTTCGCCGTCTTCTTCAAAATGATAACTGGGCACGGATAAAGCCATGCCTTTGTAGGTCATTTTATCTCGTCTTACCGGCTCTGTTTCGCGAAAAAACTCAACAGGTACTTTGAATATACTATCGAGTTCATCCGGGTTCGGCACTAAGGGGTGATCATCATCAACCAAGCCTACAAAGGGGCTCACCCGAATACCATGCAATGAAATCACTTGACTCAAAGGGCCGATTATTTCAACCCTTTCTGGCGGAATACCAATTTCTTCATGGCATTCTCTTAAAGCTGTAAATTCGAGAGATTCATCGGTGTCATCACGTTTACCACCGGGAAAAGCGACCTGCCCCTTGTGGGTATTCATATGCTGGGCACGGCGCGTTAAAATAATTTTTGGTTGGTCAATATCTCGAGTGACAGGCACTAGAATACCTGCATCAGGCAGGTCGGTGGTGATTATTCTAGGCTCATGAGCATCTAAAGCATGCTTTAAAGCTTCAAGTGAATTCATTTTTTACACGCTCATGTAGGTACAAGCTCTTAACGCTTGAGAATATATAAGGCAATAATACTAAAATTACACAGAAGGAAGTATCTTGCGATGTTGTTTGAGTAGACAAACTTTAGCATACTGCTGCTTGTTCATAAATTGAAAGACACTGTCCTATTCTAATAAGCTTTAGTCTCTTAAACTTTAAGCTGTTTATGAACGATCAAAATACACCATAGTTTAATGAGCATCTTATGAAATTCTGTAGCCAGTGTGGCAGCAAGGTCGAACATAAAATTCCTGAGGCAGATAACAGACCACGTTTTGTGTGTGTGTCTTGCGACATGATCCATTATCAAAACCCGAATATTGTGGCGGGTACCCTACCGGTTTATGGCGAAAAAATCTTACTTTGCAAACGCGCCATTGAACCGCGCCACGGTTATTGGACGCTTCCCGCAGGTTTTATGGAAAATAAAGAAACCACCACCGAAGCCGCAATACGAGAAACCTGGGAAGAAGCTGAAGCCGTGGTCGACATCGATAGCCTATTTAGTATGATCAACGTGCCGCAGATCGATCAGGTACATATTTTCTTTCTGTCACGCTTACTTCAACCAAACTACGCCGCCGGCAGTGAAAGCCTTGAAGTAGAATTATTCAGCGAAGATGAAATTCCTTGGGATGAAATCGCCTTTCCAACCGTGAAGAAAACCCTTCAATTATTTTTTGAAGACAGAAAGAAAGGCCATTTTGGTATGCATGTCGCCGATATTATTCGTTCACCACGAGAACCCATGCCGAAAGAACATAACGAACATAATTAGAGGTTTATATGGAATATTTACACACCATGGTAAGAGTGAGTGACTTAGAGGCTTCTCTCGACTTTTACTGCAACAAACTCGGCTTAGTAGAAACCAGCCGAAAAGACTCTGACAAAGGTCGTTTTACCTTAGTGTTTCTAGCGGCTCCCGCAGATGAAAAACGAGCAAAAGAAACATCAAGTCCACTGCTAGAGTTAACCTACAATTGGGACCCGGAAACCTATACTGGCGGGCGCAATTTTGGTCACTTGGCATTTCGAGTCGAGAATATTTATGCGACTTGCCAAACACTCTTAGACAAGGGCGTGACCCTTCATAGACCGCCACGCGATGGCTATATGGCATTTATCAAATCACCCGATGGCATTTCCATCGAGCTTCTTCAAAAAGGCGACAAGCTTGAACCTGAATTACCCTGGGTAGCTATGGAGAATACCGGTACTTGGTAGCGCGTATAGATTCATGAAAGAGTTATTTATTATCATGCTTGCGTATCATTGCACAAGCATGATAAATAGCATCTAGGCTATTTAATCTTTACACAGGACAACACTTTGAAATTTTCAGACCTAGACGCCTATAGCTTGCTCGAGAACCTGCAAACCGGGGTGGTTGTCCATGATAAAAACACCAAGATTCGCTATGCCAATCCAAAAGCACTTGAAATCCTCAGGCTTACTGAAGACCAAGCACGAGGTATTGGCGCGTATGATCCACTTTGGCGTTTTTTGGACAAAAATAAACAGGCTATGTCTGTTGCCGACTATCCTGTAAACCAAGTTATCGCCTCTCATAAGCCACTTTCTAACTTTGAAGTCGGTATCTATGATAGTTCGAGCAAAGATGTCACTTGGGTACTATGCAATGCTTATCCGGAATTTACTGACAACAAACAACTCGAGCAAGTGGTTGTTACTTTCGTCGACATTACATCACAAAAGCAAAACATCTGTTTTGAAAATATCGTAGAAATGGCGAAAGACGTCATTATTGTCACAGATTCTGACCCCTTTCCTGCCGGTGGTCCAAAAATGGTCTACGTTAATGAAGCCTTTACAAGGCTCACGGGTTATACAAAAGACGAAGCAATAGGCCAAGCTCCTAGCATACTTCAAGGAATCGATACTTGTGATAAAACCCGGCAAGAAATAAGAAACGCCCTATGTAATCAAGACTCTGTGCAAACTCAAATTCTTAACTATTCCAAAGAAGGAGAGCCCTACTGGTTAGATTTAACTATTTTCCCCTTACATAACTCAGAGGGTGAGGTCACCCATTTTGCAGCAATTGAACGGGATATAACGGAACAGAAAGATTACGAATCAACACTTAAAGAGCTTAGCATTCGAGACCCATTAACGACTTTGCTTAATAGACGCGGTTTTTTTGAAATGGCTTCATCACTGTTAAGTCAATCAAAAAGAAATCTTTCTCCTATTGTGGTAGCGATGATCGATATCGACTTTTTTAAAAACATAAATGACGCGTATGGTCATGATATCGGCGATCAAGCACTTCAACATATGAGCCTGCACATGCAGTCTTACTTTAGAAAGAGTGACATCATCGCGCGTATGGGAGGGGAAGAATTCG
This sequence comes from Oleiphilaceae bacterium, assembly GCA_041622015.1. Lineage (GTDB taxonomy): Bacteria > Pseudomonadota > Gammaproteobacteria > Pseudomonadales > Oleiphilaceae > PZPK01. The sequence goes on along the minus strand of JBFJZQ010000063.1, from coordinate 2,509 downwards.
CCCTACTCATGACGAACTCCGATATAAACTCCTGTATTGATAAATTTGAGACGTTCTTAGCCTATTTAGCTGAAAACCCCTTAAAGGTCGAAAAAGAGCTAATTCCTTTCACGGTAAGCGTTGGACTGACACAACCGACAGAAGGGTCAAAAAACGTCTCGGACATACTGAAAGCAGCCGATAAGGCTCTCTACAAAGCCAAGCATAATGGCAGAAACAAAGTGTCTGTTGCTGATTGAATGAACGTTAAGAACTGGTTTATGTTAAAAAATCACTACTTTGTTACGCCCAGCCTCTTTTGCAGAATATACTGCTGATTCAGCACGTGCTGTGGCATCCTCAACACTCTTATCGTCATTATGTATATTCGTACAACCAATGCTTACGGTAAACTTCACCTCTGCTCCATCTTGTAAAACTAAGGCTGCATTCGAAATAGCATCCCTAATTCTTTCAGCAATAAAGAGGCAATCCTGCTGTTTTGCCATTGGCATGACTAAGAGAAATTCCTCACCACCATAGCGACCAAAATAGTCATAGGGTCTAATTTGTTTATACACTTCATCACAAAATAGTTTTAAGACTTCATCACCCGCTTGATGACCGTAATTATCGTTAATACTTTTAAAATAATCCAGATCCAAAATACAGATGATTAAATTGCCACGCTCTCTAGACGAACGAGACCATTCTTTTTCGAGGCATTGCAGTATCATCCTCTTATTCAATACCCCTGTAAGGGCATCAGTATTAGCGTAAAGTTGAAGCTTTTGTTCTTGCTCTATAATTCGACAGCCTGCTCGTAAACGAACTTTTAATTCTCCGGGGATAAAAGGCTTGGTCAAAAAGTCATCTGCCCCTGAATCTAATGCCTCAACAACATGCTCAACCCCGGACTTACTGGTCAACATGATCACGTATCTAATAAGGTCGGTATCACTTTTGACAACTTTACATAGCTCTATCCCACTGAGCTCCGGCATAGACCAATCTAGCAGTAACAATTGAATCTCTGGTTTTCCCTCCAATAAAGCCAAGACCTGATCACCACGCTCTGCGGCATGAACTGTATATCCCCAAGATGAGAGAGATTCTTCTAGCAGTAAACGTGTAACAGGCTCATCATCAGCGATAATTATATCCATGATTACACCTCATCTAAAAATTCTATAATTTCATCTTTGAATTGATCGATATTGGTTCTTAGTTTCAGCCAATGCTTTTCATTACTCACTGATAAGCTTGTATTCAAATTACTTTCAAGTAACTTTAACTGTTCAACAAGTTCATGACTACATAGGTTTGCTACCATGCCTGTTAATTTATGTAGATGAGTTTTCATTTCAGTTTCAGACTTGGACACGACACATTGATCGACACGTTCTAATAATTCTGAAAGTAATTCTAGCGTCATTTGGCTCATTTTAACGAGCAAGTTATGATCGTTTCCTGTCACCAACAAGGCTTTATCTTTATCAAAAAACTTCAGTTTTTTTAGTGACAAGTTTGAATTTGAAGGACTTACCTCTAGATCATAAAGAGTTTGTTCTACCGCCTTAATGAGCTGATCAGCAAAAACCGGCTTGGTAACATAACTATCCATACCAATCTCTAAACCTAGTTCTTTATCCCCTTTCAGAGCATGTGCAGTCACCCCAATAATACGGGTTCGCTGATCAGAGCCTTCTTGCAATTTACGAATTCGTTTGGTCGCTTCAAAGCCATCCATTTCAGGCATTTGAACATCCATGAGAATCACATCATAAAGGTGTTTTTCTACACAATTCACAGCCTTGAGCCCATTATCAACCAAGGTAATTTTATGTCCCCTCGAAGCTAAGATGTCATTAACAACACGCTGGTTGACGATATTATCCTCAGCCACCAATATATCCAAAGATCGAAGCGCCTGTTCGCGTTGCTCAGGATTTAACTTGACCTCCTTTTGTATTTTCTGATCAAGCGCATTCAGAATGGCATTAAAGACCTCTGATTGTTTTACCGGTTTGAGAATAAACTCTTCTATTCCTAATTGAGTTGCAATTTGGACATCACTTTCCAGCTCAGAGGAGGAGAGCATTATAATAACAGCTGGTTTTTTTAGTCCTTTTTGAGGGATCATTTCAACCAGATCAAAACCACTCAAATCTGGCATATTCTTATCCGTCAGTAAAATACTGACAGGGTCATTTTCCTCCTCTGCTTGCTCAAGAAAAACCAAACCTTCATTAACTGAGCTCGCTATATCAATTCGACAACCCCAGGACTGCGCCATATCTTTCAACCATCGTTGATTGATGAGGTTATCATCCACAGCCAAAATGCGAAGATTTGAAAAATTAAGTGTCGAAGACAACTGAATAGGTTTAATCGACAAATCTTCATCCGAACATCTCTGAACAGGTATCACTAATTCAATTTGTGTACCTTTACCCAGCTTGCTCTTTAGGGAAATCTCCCCTCCCATCAACCTAACCAAATGAACAACAATAGGTAAGCCTAACCCCGT
>JBFJZQ010000062.1:0-12793 GCA_041622015.1 Oleiphilaceae bacterium | reverse complement strand
ATTGTTTTTATTATGTTGAACGACCCGTGAAACGATGACACAAGAAAGGATTAAGTCATCCTTTCACAGGCAAATCCTGTCACTTATATTGTTTAACGATAATGAAAAACCTATCTAATTAAAGATAACGGCGAACATCGTTATAGACACCCTTCCACACCATTAGAGTTAAATGACCCACCCAAGAGGTACGATGACTAGTGCCACACTTAGCATTAGTTTGCGGGATAATAATTTCATCAAGTGGTGACCAAAGTGATACATCACAACCACGACCCGCTAGAGACTGTAAAAAAGAAGAGTTATAACGCATTTCTGAACAGGCAGGGCTAAAGCAACCATAGGCCCATGAAGTACCTTTGTGCGGCGTACCTAAAGTGACTAAACGATTTGTTGCTGAAGAACCGCCTTCGAACACCCGATACCAACGAGACACTAAACCACCGTTAGAGTGAGCAATAATTTTTGCTTTACGGTTATTGTGATTAGGGCGCAGATTATTGATGAATGATTTTAATTCTTTAGCACTGGTTTTATTGCTCTTAGTTAAGCTGCTATAGCCAAATTTGTATAAAGCGCAACTGGGTGTGCCATCATTTTTGAAGCGATCAACCATGGTATTCCACTGAGAGTTCCAGCCTGAATAGCCATGCACAAAGACAATCGGATCTGCATTACACGCAGCAGAAGCTGTGCCCGAGCCAGCTAATGCCGCTAATAAGGCAAATGCTGAAAGTAAGTTGATTTTCATTTTCATAAGTATTTCCTTTTATTTTTGTTTTCGGAATGAACCAAATCTTTACTTACGCTGCTTATTAAACAACATAAGCAGTACCAGTATAGAGTTTGTTGAAAACCAATAACCACCCCCCATATGGGTGAAATTCCCGAAAATATGAACCTCCGCTCAAAACTTAACATTCAATAAGATAAAAAGTGAAGTCAGGCGAAGAAAACAAGCAGATTGGTATTTAGCTCAGCATCTGATACTGACACCAAGACTGTCGAAAAAAGCTCAACTCAGTAAAGTTGATCACTTGATCTCGACAGCTCTTGAGGATCATGATGACCTTCTGAATATGTAGAAGAAAAGCCTTAGCAACTATAGATAACGACGCACGTCATTATAGACACCACTAGAGACCATAAGTGTTAAATGGCCTACCCAAGATGTTTGGCGACTCGTCCCACATTTAGCATTGGTTTGAGGAATAATAATTTCATCCACAGGCGACCAAAGCGATACATCACAACCACGACCCGCTAAAGATTGTAAGAAAGAAGAGTTATAACGCATTTCCGTACAGGCAGGACTAAAGCAACCATAAGCCCAAGACGTTCCTTTGTGCGGCGTGCCCAAACTTACGAAGCGGTTCGTGGCAGCAGAACCTCCTTCAAAAACGCGATACCAGCGAGACACCAAACCACCATTTGAGTGCGCAATAATTTTTGCCTTACGGTTATTGTGATTAGGACGAATGTTATCAATGAATGACTTCAATTCTTTCGCGCTGGTCTTATTACTTTTAGTCAGACTGCTGTAGCCAAACTTGTATAGAGCGCAACTAGGTGTTCCGTCATTTTTAAAGCGATCAATCATCACATCGAACTGGGAACCCCAGCCTGAATAGCCATGAACGAACACAATGGGATCTGCATTACACGCAGCAGAGGCAGTACCTGATGTAGCCAATGCAGTTAGTAAAGCAAATGCCGTAAATAGATTGATTTTTACTTTCATACAGATTTCCTTTGATTTTTTTTGTTTTTATGGAGTGACAAGATTTTTAGAGCTTTGCTCGTCAAACAGCATAACAAGCGAGCGGAGTATAAATTTTAAACAATCTCGCTAGCTATCCCCCAAATGGGGATGACAAAAAAGTATAGGGATAACCTTGCAGGATAGAAGAAAAGAAAAGATATAAACTAAAAATCACCAGACCCAATAACAAAGAGCCTGATGATTTTTTAGATTCTTATGAAACTTGCACGTTAAATTATGCAGCCCTTTTCACGCTACACCCAAACATAGCAATACCTAAACCCAATTTGACTGGCTCAGAATCATCCTTTAACGCAACAAACTGGACACGCTCACTCACTGTTTTTTTTCATTTTGTTTATTACCGCGAAGCCTAAGACGATTAACACGGCTCCTAATGCAGGAAGTGCGTATCCCGTATCACCACCTATTAAGGTTCTTAAAAAAACGAACGTCACAGCAGTCGGTGCAACATATCGAACTAATATTTGCCATGTGGATAACCAGCTAGATGTTGTCGCCAATTGCTCACTCACGATTTTGCGACTTAGCGACCAGCCAACAAATAAGGCGATCAAGACACCGCCTAAAGGCATCATGATGTTGGTCATAAATTCCAAGGTATCGAAGGGGCTTTTTCCAAGTAAATCATGCGTGAATGATTCCGAAGACCAAATATTGAAACTAAAGACTGTAAGCAAGCCCAATAACCAGCAACCGAGCCCCATCACTGCAACTGCTTTAGGGCGGCTAAAATTAAACCGTTCTATGAAATAAGCCGCTACCGGCTCTACCAAGGAAATGGCAGAGGTAAGCGCTGCACCAATGACCAGAATAAAAAAGATACCGCCCAAAATTGCCCCACCAGGCAAGTCAGCAAATGCTAAAGGCAAGGTAACAAACATCAAACCCGGGCCTTGTCCTGCTTCTAAACCCTGACCAAATACCAAAGCAAAAATAGCAACGCCTGCGACTAAGGCGACTAATGTATCGACAATTGCAATGGAGATAGCTGTGCGTGTCAACGATGCTTCGGGTGACATGTAGGCACCATAGGCCATGATCGCGCCCATTCCTAGACTTAAGGTAAAAAAGGACTGTCCCATGGCATCTAGCCAACCTTCCAAGCTTAAGTCGTCAATATTGAACGTAAAAAGAAAGTTAAGCGCAGCCGATAAATCTCCTTCAATAGCACTGTAAATGAGCACAACAATTAAAATCACAAACAATGCTGGCATCATAAAACGCAAACTATTTTCTATACCTTTATGAACCCCCATCCCGACAATGACAACCGACAGTCCCATAAATAAACTATGGTACAGAATGAGTAATGCTGGTGACGCCAATAAATCATTAAAGCCAGCACCTATTGCCTCGGCACTTGCTCCTGATAAACTGCCGCTAAACATCAAGCCGGTATAATGAATGGCCCAGCCTGCAATCACCGAATAAAAACTTAAAATAATGAATGCTGCCATGGCTCCCATCCAACCAATAATCTTCCACCCTGAATGGCTATTATTTTTAGCTATCAATTCTTTCATCCCCATGATGGGACTTTGACGAGATGCACGTCCCAGTAAGCTTTCTGCAATCAGAATAGGAATACCCACAGCAGCAATGGTTAGGGCGTAAATAAGAATAAACGCACCACCACCATTTTCACCAGCTAAATAAGGAAAGCGCCATAAATTCCCTAACCCCACAGCTGAACCGACTGCAGCCAATAGAAATGTTCCTTTATGTGCCCAAATTTTTGGATTGCTCATCGCATGCTCCCCGTACAGTAAAAATTATCCATCTAGATTTAATGCTGAATTTATAAGCTTATTGTTCTACTTTAGCGGATTTTTTCATTTTTTGACCAAGATTTGCCCCCAAGACCAATAAACATGGCGTCAGCAACAAAGTCAGTAGCGTTGCAAAAGATAAGCCCCCTGCTATAGCACTGGAAAGCTGAGTCCACCACTGCGTTGACGGGGCACCGAAAGCCACTTCGCGATTAATGAAATCAATATTCATAGCTAGCACCATTGGTATCAAACCTAGAACGGTTGTGCCTGCAGTGAGTAAAACAGGCCGCATTCTAAGCTCACCGGTTTTAAGCGCCGCTTCGAAGGGTGTGAGGCCTTCCTGTAAATAGACATTATAGGTATCAATAAGTACGATATTGTTATTCACCACAATACCCGCCAAGGCAATAATACCCAAACCAACCATCACGATACCAAAGGGTTGAGCAGTAATCATCAAGCCAAGTAACACCCCAGAAGTCGAAAATATGATCGCACTGAGCACCAAAAAGCTTTGGTAAAAACTATTGAACTGAACCACCAGAATTAACAACATAATGAACAAAGCAGTTAAGAATGCTGAGGATAAAAACGCCATGGTTTCTTTCTGGTCTTCTTCTTCACCTTTCACATTAATGCCCACATCAGGGTGCATCTTGCTTATATCAAAGGAAGCTTGAAGCGCCTGCAAACGTTCACTAGGCAGCTGCCCTTCTTCAACATCGGCCTGCAAGGTAATGGCTCTTTTTGCATCAACACGTTTAATGGTTCCGGTTTTAGGAGCGGGCTTCAATTTAACGAAATGACTCATCGGCACCATGCCTTTTGATGTTTGTATCCGGAAGCTGTCAAACTGGTCTAAATTACGCTGTTGAGCAGGGAACCGAATACTTATATCTACCTCCTCAATCGTGTCATCCGGACGAAATTCTGCCACTCGAAAACCATTAGTAATCATTTGAATAGCACTCCCAATTAAGGCAATATCGGCGCCAAAACGTGCCGCAGCTTCGCGGTCAACTTCTAAGCGCCATTCAATGCCCGGCAAGGCTCGATCATCCTCGATATCTTTAAAACCTCCAAGGCTTTCCATTTTTTGACGAATCATCTCAACTGTTTCATCAGCATGTTCCGGCATGATGGCGCTCACTTGAAGCTTGATTGGCTTTCCACCCGAAGGGCCATTTTCAGCTTTTCTGAATTCAAGCGTTATTCCCGCAATATCTTTGGTCATGGCAGACATTTGCTCGAGTATTTCGCTAGCAGGTCTGCGCTGATCCCAATCAATAAACTGAAATTGAATAGAGCCAATGACATCTTCAGCCACACCGCTAAAGGCTTGGTTAAATGAGCGTGCATAAACTGACTGTAATTCCGGCATGCCATAGAAACGTTTTTCGACTTGTTTTAATAAGGCATCTTTTTCATGGATGGATAAATCACCTCGGGCATGGACCAATACTTGGGCATTATCGGGTTCAACTTCAGGAAAAAACTCGACGCCTTTGCCAAAGACGCCGTATGCACCATAGCTCATAAAAATAATCAGCAGGGATACAAACAATGTTTTCCCAGGGTGTCGTAATAGGCTTGATAATAAAGCGCTATACCCAGAACTAAAGACATTACGTTTTGCTTGAAGCAGGCCGGCACTCACATTAAGAGGTTTATGCTTGCCGAAGAACGAGCCCAAAACCGGCAAAAAAATCAGCGCCATCACCAGCGAAACACTCAAACAGATCATCACGGTGATCGGTAAGAATTTCATAAACTCACCGACTGTACCCGGCCAAACGATCAAGGGCATAAAGACCGCTAAGGTCGTGGCTGTGGATGCGATAATCGGCCAAGACATCCGTTTAGAGGCACTCGCAAAGGCCTTATCGGCTTCCATGCCCTCATCCTGATTACGTGAAGCCAGTTCTGCTACAACTATCGCACCATCCACCAACATACCCACAACCAAAATAAGGCTGAATAGCACGACGATGTTAAGGGTAAAGCCCATCATGTGAATAATCATGATGCTCACTACGAAGGAACCCGGAATTGCAAAGCCTACCAACAAGGACGAGCGTAAACCCAGGGCCCCCACGATGACAATCATCACCATGACGATGGCACTGGATATATTATTTTGTAAATCTTGAAGCATTTCGACGATTTGATTCGATTTATCCAAAATATAGGTATGTTCTATAGCGGCTGGCCAAAATGCTTTCTTTTCATCAACAATCGCCTTCACTTGAGCAATCACTTCGATGATATTTGCTCCAACACGTTTCTTAACTTCTAGCGATAATGCTGGTTGGCCATTGACCCGAGCAAAACCACCCGGATCTTTAAAGGAACGCTTCACCGTCGCCACATCCCTGAAACTCACCACGGTGTCACCGACCACCTTGATCGGCAGAGACATAATATCGTCGAGATTCTCTATCACACCAGGCACCTTGATGACCTGACGCCCTAAGCCACTGTCTATAGCGCCTGCTGCGACGAGCTGGTTATTCCTGTTCACAATGGTAAGAACGCTTTCAAAATCAATGCCGTAGGTTTCTAAAATCAAAGGGTCAACAATGATCTCAAGTACTTCTTCCCTATCCCCGCCGATATCTACTTCAAGCACACCCGGGAGAGATTCAATACCATCTTTTAAGTCACGAACGATATAAAGCAACTGACGCTCTGGAACAGAGCCTGCTAAACTCATACTTAACACAGGAAATAAAGCGACATTCACTTCATTAACTGCCGGCTCATCACTTTCATTGGGGAGCTTACTTTTTGCCCGATCGACTTTTTCACGAACATCATCCAAGGCTTTATCACTGTTAAAACCGGCATCAAATTCCAGAGTAACCGAGGCGTGACCTTCAGAAGCCACAGATCTCATCTCTTTTACACCTTCAATGGACTGTAATTCTTTTTCCATCGGTCTGACGAGAAGGCGCTCGGCATCTTCGGGAGAAATTCCTTCATGCGACATAGAGACATAGACAATCGGAATCGCGATATCCGGTTCGGATTCTTTCGGAATATCTTGGTAAGCGGTAATGCCGCTAATAAACAGGAATAGCAGCAAAAGCAGCATGGACCGACGATGCGAGATAGCCCAGTCGACCATGCCACGCTTATTCAGATTTACTGCTTCTTTAGATGTGGAATCCGAATTCATTGCTCAGAGACTCCCTGGACCTTTGCAGCAGACGAACTCGCATTAGCTTGTTGTTTGTCATCAGAAGATTCATAGCTAGGATCGACAATTTCACCATCTGAGACAAAGCCCTGGCCAACCGTAATAAGCTCGATCTCATCAGGCAATCCGCCTAACCAAATACCCTCATTATCACTTCGAATCATGGTGACATTTTGACTATGGACCCGCTTTTCTGAATCGAGAGTTTTAACTTGTAAACTGCCATCGCTACTTAAGTTTAATAAAGAAGGTGACATGAGATAGGCAGAACGCATATCCAAGTAGATTTTAACCCGTGCACTTTGGCCAAAATATTTTATATTCGCTTCATTTTTTGCCTTTGCTTCTATTAGAAAGGTTCGCGTTTCCGGCTTCGCTGTCGACGAAATGTAGGTAATCTTTCCCCTCAGCAGCATTCCGTTTAACAAAACAGCTTCGACTGTTTGGCCTTTTTCTATTTTGGCAATATGCTGTTGCGGCACTTCTGTAGTGATGGTGACCCAATCTTGGTCAACCAAAGTAGCAAGTGTAGAACCAGGTGAAACATAGTCACCCAATTCAACATGCACTTCATTTAATACACCGTTAAAGGCCGCAGTAATATTGGTTTGTTTTATTTCAACTTCAATCTCTTTTACTTCAGCCTGTGCCGCAGCAAGGTCGGCTAAATTTTGCTGATAACGATTCTCGGAAACCATATTCTTATCTTTCAAGCTTTTGCTTGATGCTAACTCTGTTTGTTTCACCCTTAATTCAGCTTTTGCTTTTTCTAAACGGGCTTCCCGATCATTCATCGCGAGGGATAAAATTGCCTGCCCTGCCTTCAATTTATCGCCTTTTGTGGCATATATTTTTTCAATGGTTCCGAGAGTTTCTGCCCTCACCTGTATTTTTCTAGCCGCTTGAATGCCCCCCTGAAGCACGATCTGATCCTGCATTTTTTCGGCAATGCGCTTTTGAACTTTTACCTTGAACGTTGGAAGTTCTTTACCTGTTTTCTCAGAAGAAAGCTGTTCGATATTCTCGGTATCTTCATTTTCAGAAAAGGAGCCTGATAGAATCCAAATGGTGGCGATGATAGCTAAGATAATTGAAAGAATTAGCGAGCGATTCATAAAGCCTCAAGATAGGTTATAAAAAAACACAGGATATAGGATAATCAAGCTCATTAATATGACCAGCAGTCACAAAACAAACATTGATTATCATCTAGTCGAAAAATCAGCAGGATTTTCGTAAAGCAGCTACCAACCTTGCGTATGCTGCTGCACCAGATCTGACATCATTTGAATATGATCAGAACGATCATTCAGACAAGAAATATAGTGATACTCTTTACCACCCGCTTCCATGAAAAAGTCCCGGTTTTCTACTTCAAGTTCTTCAAGAGTTTCTAGGCAATCTGCCGAAAAAGCAGGGCTAATCACATCGACACGTGCAACCCCCTGTTTAGCCCAATCCCTTAAGGTAAAATCTGTATAGGGTTTAACCCATTCTTCTCGACCAAAACGAGACTGAAAGGCACACAACCATTGATCATCATTCAATTCAAGCGCGTCAGCCAAGGCCTTGGCCGTTGCACGACACTGTCTTGGATAAGGATCACCTTTGGTTTCATAACGTTGTGGAATACCGTGAAATGACATAAGAAGTTTGTCGCCACGACCATTCTGCTCCCAATACTCTTTAACAGATGATGCCAATGAATTGATGTAACCCGAATGCTGATGGTATTCGTTCACCCACCTTAATTCGGGCAGGTGAGGACAAGCTTTTAAGCCTTTCGCTAGACGATCATACACGGCCGCTGTGGTTGATGATGAAAACTGTGGAAACAAGGGCAACATAAGTATTTTCTGGACACCGGCTTTACGCAACTCCATACCGGCTTGCTCCATATTCGGGGTGCCGTAAGTCATAGCTAAACTGACAGGTATCTTTTTGCCGTAGGTGTCTTGTAATTTTTGCTCTAAAGCCAAACGCTGCTTTTTAGAAATGGCCAGTAGTGGCGAACCTTCTTTTGTCCAGACACTTGCGTAAGCTTTTGCAACACGGCCAGGACGAATTCGTAAAATAACGCAATGAAGGATAAGCCACCAAATTGGCCTAAAAACATCGACAACACGTTTATCCCAGAGAAACTCTGCCAAATAGCGCCTTACCGCTTTTTTAGTCGGCGCATCCGGAGTTCCTAAATTGACGAGCATAATGCCAAAGGGTGCATTCTGTTGATCTTGGTTTTGCATAATTTTCTCACTTATAAAACTTGCTCTGCAGTGTATACAAAACCCTTCTAGGGGTCACCTGCGGCTTCATAAAAGCGTAGTTATAAGGATCATTCCTCTTCGATACAAATATCTACATTTAATATTCATTATTGATCTTAAGCATCATAGACGACTAGCTAGAGTAAGCGTAAGATTCTCGCTAACAATTAGCTGACACTCGCAATCACAGCCAGTTTTTTGGGTTGAGCAAACATGCTTGTTAAAACCTTAAGAGAATATTGATATGACCTATTGTGTCGCGCTGAAATTACGAGAAGGTCTTGTTTTATGTTCTGATTCGCGCACCAATGCCGGCGTCGACCATATTGCGAGCTTTAGAAAACTTCAGGTTTTTGAAAAACCGGATGAACGTGTCATATATATTCAAAGTGCGGGGAATTTAGCGAGCACTCAAAGTGTCATCAGCCTGCTTCAAAAAGCCATCACCCAGAGCGATAGGCATATTTTGAATGTGGAATCCCTGTTTGACGTGGCAGAAATGGTTGGCAAAACTATTCGCCAAGTCATACAGCGTGATCAAGGGCAAAATCAAGGTATCGATTTTGGCTGCAATATCATTCTGAGTGGACAAATACGTGGTGAAGAATCGCGACTATTTCATATTTACCCTCAAGGTAATTTCATCGAAGCCAGTGACGATACCCCCTACTTTCAAATTGGCGAAAGTAAATATGGCAAGCCTATTCTAGATCGAATTATTTCTGTCGACACGCCCATTGAAAAAGCCATCCAATGTGTATTGATTTCAATGGATTCCACATTGCGAAGTAACTTGTCTGTTGGTATGCCCTTGGACTTGATTAGTTATAAAGAAGGTTCGCTACGCAGCCCGGAGATTGTAAGACTAGATGAATTTCACCCTAACTTTTTAAAATTAAGAAGCGCTTGGTCTGAGGGTATTAAAGAATTATTTAATAGCCTGCCGCTTTACATGCAAGGTGAGTCTTAAACATTCGCAAGCAAGGCATCTGCTTAAACCGTTATTTCCGTTCCTTTAGATAGCTATTACCGCTCCCTGAGCCTGCCTGTACTGAGCCCGCCGATGTGTCGATGGAATTTACAGAAAGACCAAAAATCACCTTACTGACACATCTCAATCCTTCAACTCCGGGTGGAAAAACTCAACGAAAGCGACAATTTTAAATAGTAATGATCTTATTTTAAGAGGCCATCATCGCGCTGAAAGGATTGACCATTTCAAGCGGTTCTTTTTGCCTTCTAACATGCACTTCATCAACACTAAAATGATCTTCCATCGCCACCCCACCGCAGCTAGCACGAAGATACTCTAGATGGCCTTTCACCTTAAAAGAGACAGTGCCAGATAGCATGGCCGAAGTAGCATCATTCAAACATTGTTCATCGACCAAGATGGTATTTTCTCCGGTTGAATCCTTATAGCTAAGCCAAAGCGACACAGGTTTTTGCATCGTTTTATTAAAGCTCATCCACACTGCTGCATTAAAGCTTAAGTACTTTGACGCTGGCGCGTTACTTTTAATTGCACTCGGTTTTTGTCGCAATTTTTTAAAAAAGCTCAAACGCTCATTCGTATCAAGGCTATTCGTGGGTGGACGTATATCGGCATATTCACTGACCGGGACATTGGTCAATGTTCTTAGCATAATAAGTTTTGATGGAATGGCTGACACCCAAATTCTCCTTCTTGTTGCTGATGACTTAAGTTTACAGCCAAGCCAGCTTATAAAGAGTGCGCTGTGCATCTTAATGAACGTCTACCCTGCCTCACTAATACAGAAGCTAAACACAGTGAAATATAGCGTAACAAAAGCGGTATTCACTTTAGTCCGGTCTTCTGCTTTGTCATAACATTGACCAGCACCCCAATTAAAATTAAGGCGGCGCCAAACACAAACCATGCATCAGGTATTTCTTGAAAAAATAACCAACCAAATAGCGCGGCAAATACAACTTGTAAGTAGGAAAAAGCGGTTGCTCTGCCTGCGGCTTCTGTTTGCATGGCCTTGGTTAAACCAATCTGACCTACCTGAGTAAAAATACCCACTAACAGAAGCAATAAACACGCATAGGCACTAGGAATCACAATATCTTCGCCGAGCAAAATTAGAGAAAAAGGCAAAGCAATTAAGGGGAAGTAAAAAATAATAACGGAACTATCTTCAAGCTGGCTCAACTTTCTGACTAAGACATAAGCTATGGAGCTGCCGATTGCACCCAAAATACCCGCTAACACGGCAACAGAAGATAAATCCTGAGCAAGCTCGCCAAACAAAATAGCAGGACGGACAACCAACAATAAGCCAGCGAAGCTAAACACGATACTGACGATTAATTGCCAGTGAATATGCTCTTTCAAAAAAAACAAGGCAAGTACAGCGGTAAAAACAGGGTAGAGGTATTGTAATACTGTGGCTTCAGCAAGTGGCAAATGTGTAATGGCATAATAAACACACACTAGGGTCACTGAGCCAACAAAGCCTCTCATAAACAATAAATACTTGTGCTCGCCAAAAGCCGAGATGTTTTTTCGGTGAATATCTGCGTAACTCAAAATAAGCGACACAAGCGCTCTAGCTGCGACAATTTCAAGCACCGGAATACCCTCAGTACTCGCGAACTTCACACAAACAGCCATCACAGAAAAACCGAATGCGCTTAATATCATGTAACGCATGCCAAGCGGTAAACTTAAAAAGAAGTGTCTCATTGAGGCTCTATAAATTGTGCGCGAATAAACCGCGCTAGTTTACAGCATCCGCACGGCGTTCATAGACGCCCACTCGAATCTGTTCACGAGCGTCAAACTCTCTTTGTCGAAGGGCATTTATTTGCTGTTGTCGAGACGCTTCACTCAGGCCTTCATTACTTAGAATTGCTTGGCGCTTTTGTAAATAACTCTCTATTCTTTGCGTCCAGTTTGCACGCTCCTGATCTAAAACCTCAAAACGTTCAGCGGCTTCTGCCCCTAACATTTCCGTTCTCAGCGCTTTGATTTCTTGCTGACTTGCTCCACTATCTTTTAGCGCTTGTGTTTTAGATTTAAGAATATCTGTAATTTGAGCTTCTTTACGCCCTTCGACAATGTCAGCAGGTGCTTGTGCATCGATTTCATCAAAACGCACCTGCTTTTCTTCATCAGTTAAGCTTTTGTCTGCTTTGACGTGCATGCGAGCAAGAGAATAGTTATCGAAGGCTTCTTGATCAGCAAAAAACGCTTCATGGGTTTCAGGGCTTAAATGCAAACTTCTCAAGTCACGCTGGGCATCTAATTGTTCTTTCAACAATGATAAGTAGGTCTCGCCTTTTGCGTCACCACCTTGTTCCATTATTTTTTTCAAAGACTCTGAACGTTCTACTTCGAAGTCAAAAAGTGCTTTTTTGAGTGCCACATATTGACTCATAACCTCTATAGCTTGGCTCAACGCGGGCTCTTCTAGTGAATAGTCCAAATATTCTTGAATACGATTCAATATGACAGATAAATCTTCTTCTTCAATGGTCGAAAGAAAATAGTCAAAAATCCGTTTTAGATCGCTAGAAATACGCAGATTACCCTCTTCATCTACCGCTAAGGCTTGCTGCATAATGGTACCTTCTAGAGTACCAGGTAAAGGACCATATTTGCTCTTATAGGGTAAAACCTCTTCACTGGGCACTTGCTTGGCTAAATATTCCGCTGGTTTTTCTGTGTGGTTTACCGGCGAAGCAACATCATTAATTTTCTCAATTACGTTTTCAGCTTCATCACTTTTAATAAACATCATAT
>JBFJZQ010000061.1:0-12829 GCA_041622015.1 Oleiphilaceae bacterium | reverse complement strand
TGGCTGAACTTTGGTTTGGCGAAAGAATTTAATGGCGAGTGCAATCTTCGCTTTGATGACACAAATCCGGAAAAAGAAAATCAAATTTTCGTTGATGCGATTCAAGAAGATGTGAAGTGGTTAGGTTATGAGTGGGCGGGTGAAGTTAAATATGCTTCTAACTATTTCGACCAGCTTTATACTTGGGCTTTGCATTTAATAAATGAAGGTCACGCTTACGTCTGTCATTTGTCGCCAGAAGAGGCAAAAGAATACCGTGGTTGGGCAACACGCCCAGGTAAGGAAAGTCCTTTCAGAAACCGTACGGTAGAAGAAAATTTAGCCGAGTTCGAAAAAATGCGTGCCGGTGACTATGACGAAGGTAAGTGTGTTCTTCGGGCAAAAATTGATATGACGTCGCCGAACATGAATTTGCGTGACCCTATCCTCTATCGAATTCGTAAAATTGCCCATCATCAAACGGGTGATAAGTGGTGTATTTATCCAAGCTACGACTTTGCTCATGGTCAGGAAGATGCACTCGAAGGTGTGACGCACTCTATTTGTACCTTGGAGTTTCAGGCGCATCGCCCGCTTTATGAGTGGTTTATTGAACGTTTACCTGTTCCTAGCAAACCAAGACAGTATGAATTTGGCCGTTTGAACTTGAATTACACCGTGACCAGTAAGCGAAAGCTTAAGCAATTGGTCGACGAGCATATAGTAAGTGGTTGGGATGATCCGCGCATGCCGACTATTTCTGGAATGCGCCGCCGAGGCTTTACGCCTGCTGCGCTGAAAAGCTTCTGCGATATGATTCCGGTTTCCAGCAAAAACAACAGTGATATCGATGTTGCGATACTCGAAAGAGCGATTCGCGACGACTTGAATGATAATGCTTCGCGTGCAATGTGTGTGATGAATCCGCTGAAAGTCTCGATTCAAAATATGGATGAGAGCAACGCTAATGGTGAAGATGAGTTATTAAAGGCAGCACGCCATCAGCAAATCCCCGAGCGGGGAGAGCGAAGCCTTCCATTTACACAAAATCTCTATATTGATAAAGAAGACTTTACTGAAGATCAAACGCTTTCTCGCAAGAAATTTCAGCGTTTAGTTTTAGGCGATTATGTACGTTTACGTGGTGCATATATTATTAAAGCTGATGCAGTGGTTAAAGATTCTTCAGGAGAAATTGTAGAGGTGTTGGCCAGCTTAGTGCCAGATTCAGTGGGTAATAACATTGAAGGTATTAAACCGCGTGGTGTGATTCACTGGGTGTCGGAAAATAAAAGTGTCGATGCTGAAATACGCTTGTACGATCGCTTATTTAATCATCCCAACCCGGATGCGGGTGAAGAAGATTTCCTAACACATATCAATCCTGACAGTTACTCGGTTATCACTGCACGTCTTGAGCCCGATGCGGCTAAAGCGAAGCCGGAAGAAATTTTCCAATTCGAGAGAGAAGGTTATTTTGTCGCAGATAGATATGATCATCACCCAGAGTCTGGCCAGATAGTATTTAACCGTACCATTGGTTTGCGTGATACCTGGTCGTCTAAATAATGAATCGTCATCTAATTAAGCCAGGTCATAGGCGGAGTTAATTAATGTCTTTAAAAATATACAACACGCTATCGGCAAAGAAAGAGCTTTTTCAGCCTATTGAAGCGAATAAAGTGAAAATGTATGTCTGCGGTATGACCGTTTACGATTACTGTCATATCGGTCATGCTCGTGTGCTGGTGAGTTTCGATGTGATTACCCGCTACATGCGCCATATTGGTTTCGATGTGACCTATATTCGAAACATTACCGATGTGGATGATAAAATTTTTGCCCGCGCCGCTGAAAATGGTGAAGCCTATGATGTGCTGACTCAGCGATTTATCGATGCGATGCACGAGGATGAAGCGGCCTTGTCAGTTATCTCGCCTGATCAAGAGCCCAGAGCAACGGCGCATATCCAAGATATTATCAACATGATTCAGCGTTTGATCGACAACGATCATGCCTACGCGGCTGATAATGGCGATGTCTATTACGCGATAGATAAATTTGAAACCTACGGCCAGTTAAGTAAGCGAAACACCGATGAGTTGCTGGCAGGCGCGCGCATTGATGTTGAAAAACATAAGCGTAATCCTCTCGATTTTGTTTTATGGAAAGCTGCGAAGCAAGGTGAAGCAAGCTGGGAATCTCCTTGGGGAGATGGTCGTCCGGGCTGGCATATTGAATGTTCGGCAATGTCGACATGCTGCCTAGGTGATACCTTCGATATTCATGGTGGTGGGCCAGATTTAAAATTCCCGCATCATGAAAATGAGATTGCCCAATCAGAAGGTGCGACAGGCAAAAAGTATGTAAATTACTGGATGCATGCCGGTGCGGTTCGGGTGAATAAAGAAAAGATGTCCAAGTCGCTGGGTAATTTCTTCACCATTCGGGAAGTCTTGGAAAAGTACCCAGCCGAAGTGATTCGCTATTTCTTGGTGTCGAGTCATTACCGGAGTCAGGTTGATTATTCTGAGGATAATCTGGTTGAAGCCAATGCGACTTTAGATCGTTTATATCAGTCTTTACGTGGCCTGAGTGATGGTGATTTTTCATCGGAAACACTAGAGCAGACTTATGTTGCTCGATTTAAGGCGGCGATGGATGATGATTTCAATACGCCAGAAGCCCTGGCGGTGATGTTTGATTTGGTGCGAGAATTAAACGTTGCTCGTACTGATCAGTCAGCGACTGTTGCACAGCTTGCGACCACGCTTAAAACCTTGGCTGGTGTTTTAGGGATTCTCCAGTTAGATCCTGAAGCTTACTTTAAAGGTGAGTCTGCTGAAGGTTTATCGAATGATGAGATTGATCAGCTCGTTCAGGAGCGAACTAATGCCCGAACAAATAAAGACTGGGCAGAGTCAGATCGCATCCGCGATTTACTATTAGAACAGGGGATAACGCTGGATGATAGTAAGGCCGGAACTAGCTGGCGCCGTTCTTAGAAATTTACAATTCTTTCAAGGTCTTAAGGTTGATTTGACCGTCTTTGACCGACATTGACATGGGTTCAATGTCGGTCTCTTCTTACACTTCCTGCGCTGTAACAATTTCAATCGCAAATTCTTAGTTTTCTCTGTCAATCTATTAAAGATTATTAGTGTGCTGTTAAGAGCTGTTTTGACGATGATAACAATAAAAAAATAAACAACTTTCAGGATGCACATAAAATGATAAAAACCAAAAACCCCCATAAATGGAAAGGGGAGGCTTTGTCGTACCTCGCTTTTGCCGTCTTAACCTTATTTTGTCAGCAGCTTATGGCTGCGACATTAGAAAATGGCGTTGCTTCTTCGAATCTAGCAAGCTCAAGTGGAAACCTTAGGTTCACCATTGATGTGCCAGCCGGTGCGACCAACTTAAGCTTTATCATGTCGGGTGGCACGGGCGATGCTGATTTGTACGTGCGGTTTGGTGCTGCACCCACAGCGTCGACCTACGATTGCCGACCGTATCAGTCGGGCAATAATGAGTCTTGCCCTATCGCGAATGTGCAGACGGGAACGTATCACGTGATGGTGAGCCCATATTCAGCCTTTACCGGTGTCAGTTTGCTGGCGAGCTATACGGATAATGGCGGCGGCTCAGGTGGCGGCGATGGTGGTGGTTTATCTGGCGATCAGTTGAATGAGTTGAATTTGTCGGGTGCGCAGGGAAGCTCAAATTACTTCACTTTGAATGTACCAGCAGGTGCGACTAACTTAGTATTTGTAACCTCGGGTGGTTCAGGTGATGCGGATTTGTATGTGCGTTTTGGTTCGCAGCCAACTACCTCTGCCTATGATTGCCGACCTTATCAGTCGGGTAATAATGAATCCTGTCCAATATCGCCTGCGCAAGCAGGAACCTACCACGTCATGATTCGTGCGTATTCTGCCTATTCTGGTTTAAATTTGACTGGAACGTTTGATGGTGGTTCTACCGGTGGAAATAATGCCCCGCAAGCGGTGATAGCCAACGGCCCATTTGCTGCGGTGGAAGGTCAAAGTGTCTCCTTTAGTAGTGCGGGTTCTGCGGATTCTGATGGCACCATTGCTAGCTATGCTTGGAGCTTTGGTGATGGTGCGTCGAGTAGCTCGGCTAACCCTTCACATACTTTCCATAATGCAGGGACGTATACGGTTAATTTGACCGTGACCGATAATGATGGTGCAACCGACCAAGCTTCTTCTGTCGCGACAATAAGTGCGGCAAATTCGGGTTTTGTTGTGTCATCGCATTACTATGACAAAGGCGATTTCGATTATAACTACACGAATTATGAAGCTGCGTTTAGCGATCGTTATGATGATGTCGATGTTGAAATTCATTCCTATATCGTGGTGAATTTTAATGAGAATGTTAAAGCGTCTACGATTAATGCGAATAATATCAGTGTGAAACGTTTGAATATGACGGATACCGCGACCAATAATCAGAATAGTATTTCAGGTAGCTTTGAATTGGTCTCGTCTAAGAAAGCTATTTTCAAGCCTGATGTGAAGTACTACATGAACGAAGGTGGGGTGTTTGATTGGAATAACCCTAACTGGAACGGTTTAAAGCCTAATTATGAGTATTCCGTTACGCTTTCGAGTGCTATTCAGAATACCTCGGGTGAAAGTTTGGCGCAGAACGAAAATGCTTCATGGGTGTTCGAAACCATTGATAACGACTACGGCTTATATTGGTTCAAAGATGGCTTTACAGCGATGAAGTATGTGCCAGGTAGGCCGGTTCCTTTAGATTTCTATAACCCGAACAAGCCGACGCATATTTATGGGCATGGTTGGGCGAAAACCTCTGTTCATAATCAGGACGGTCAATTGAGAGATTATCGTCGCGAACCAATGACGATGAAGCCGGGCAGTATGTATCCTTCGCAAGAAGCGGTCGATATGATCGAAATCTGGAAAGACCCTAGCAAGAACTATGAAGGCAAAGCCTGGAATTACGGAATCGTGTATTGGAATCAGTTTGCCGATGATGACTATGCGAACTTATCCAAACCACAAATGGCCGAAGCTAAGATTTGGAGCACCGATGGCAAGAACGATATGAGCTATGCCATTCGTTCATGGAATGGCTCTAGCTGGTCGCAGGATCATGTCGAAACGCATGCGCCAATGAAACCAGTGACAGTGATCTTGGCGGATGCGATTATTTCGGCGACGGATGACTCAAGCGTAGGTGGTATGCGTTTGTCGGGTAATTCGCTCGGGAATCAGATCGTCACGGGCATCAGTTATATTCTTAAAAAAGAATATGCAGAAGGACGAGTGAGTTCGAACCTGTTTCCGTCACGTATCGCTTTGCTTGACCCTTATTGGAGAGGTGGTACCTTGCAAGATAACTGGACGACGAATCATCCGGCTTATGTTGATTTAGGTTCATCCAATGATTCGGCGGGGGATATGACCTTTAAGATAGTCAAAGACCTGATCGAGTTTGCGGATACAGATCCTAATGTTTCATTTGTCGGTGAGTACTACGATACGTCTCGCACAACTGATGGCAGTTTCTTTGGGCAGTCTTTTGGTGATCGTAATAGTCAGCAAAGAGATATCATGGCGATTGCGTATCAGCAGGCAAGCTGGATCGATGGTAGTGAAAGTGATCGGAATTATTATGGTCATCGCCATGTTTATGGTCGCTATTGGTATCAGTGGACTTATGCTTTTGCGCCCCCGGCGACTGGCTTTTCTGCAAGCTCACCCGATTCCGATATTCGAGCTAACATGAACTATTACAAGAGTACCAAGATCCGTTATTCGATTAGTGCGGGTGGCAATACGCCTAGCCCAGCGGATGATAACTACAGCTTGATATCGGGCAGTAGTTGGCAGCAGTAGATGCTAATAAAGCGTAGTTCAAAAGTTTAGTACCTAAAACTCGAAGCCCGATAAATAAATATTTACCGGGCTTCGTTTATTATCAATTGTGATGTATTGCTCAATAGGTATTGGTGGTGTCAGTATAATTTACATGTCTGGATATTTTGATTGAAGAGTATTGATCAAGAAGTTCTGAATTATAAACCGTATTGGTTTTATGGTATAAAAAATGCTGTATCTTCAGGAATGATATTTTAAGCTCAGGATTTTTGCTGTATGAGAATGCTAAACGTAAACAAAAAATTATTATCAATCGCTATTGCCGGTGTTTTATTTTCGGGAGTAGCTAATTCTGCTTATGTTGATGGTATTGTGAGTCCTGGCGAGTATGCTGCCGGTACAACATTGAGTTTAGGGTTTGCTGATGAGCAGAATAAAACCAAAAACCCAATTCAGGGTTCATTTAGTTTTGTGACTGAAGGTAGCTATATTTATGCTGCTTTATCTGCGCCAACAGATTTTGTAGACAACCTCTATGGAGCCCCTGCAAGTGTTCCTGATTCAGGATGGGTCTCTGGTTCAAGTGTTGCTACATCTGGATCTGGTGATTCAAAGAAAGGTAAGAAAGATAAGAAAGGTAAGGGTACGAAAGGCGGAAGTGGCCATAGTTTCAAGCAATTAGTTGGTAGCGATAAGCTGTTTTTTGACTTGAATACAATAAATGGCACTGAGTATATTGAATTTGATTATTTAGATGATAACCATAATTCAGTTATAGATTCTGGTTCGAGCTTTATTCTAGATTTAGCGACTTCTTTAGAATACAACTTGAGTCATGGGTGCGGTGATACAACGGATTCACCAGATTTTACTTCTCCTGGACTTGATGCAGGCTGTACTTCGGTTTTGACCTATGAGTGGAAAATGGAGTCTTCTTTATTTGCCAACTTCGGTGCGGCTGACTTTTTGAATCCAACAATGCATGCATCTCCTTCTAAGATTGGTGATCATAATTTTAACCCAGACTGTAAAGATAGTGCTGGAACATTAGCAAATTGCCCTGAGACAACGCCACCTCCTGTTACTTCGGTCTCTGAACCGAGTGCATTTGTCTTGTTTATGGCAGGCTTACTTGGTATTGGTTGGTTAAGAAGACGAAAAATAGTTTAATTTTTAAATGTGCCGCTTATAGCGGCATTTTTTTTGGGGTTTTACTTAGGTATTTGAACTCTTTTCCAGAAGATATAATGCGCCTATAACGGGATTGTCATTTTCATAGCGCAATACCGAGTCTATTTCTTCTTTTGTCTCAAAGTGATGTTTTTTGGCCAGAGTATGAATATAGCTTTTGCTATGTTGATATCTACCGCTGTAATCAAGCTTCAGTTCTTTCTCTGTGGTAGATTCAACAGAAAAAAGGAGCATTCCCTTTTCTTTAAGTGCCTGTCGAGATGCTTCAAATATCGAGTTTAATTCTCCGACGTAAATTAGTACATCTGCTGCAATAAGTAGATCTTGAGTTTGGTATTCTTTTTTTAGCACGCTGACTAATTCAGCAAGAATGAGTTCGTCGTAGACCTGTTTTATTTTGGCTTGATCAAGCATGCCTTTTGATAGATCAATGCCTATTAATTTTTCTGCAAGAGGTTTAAAAATAGGACCACAAAGCCCTGTTCCACAGCCTAAATCCAGAATCATCAGTTTGTTGGTGTTCCAATAAGGTTTGTAGAGTTCAAAAAGCTGCTGTGGGGTATTATATGCCAAGGTTTTGGTTAGGTGTTCTTCAAAGCTTTCTGCGTAGTCATCAAATACGTCTTTAATATAATTTTCGTCTGTTTCACCCGATACCTTTTCTTGAGATATGGCTGACAAAAGGTGGCTAATGCTGGCGTCTTCAGGAAATAATTTTGAAAGTCTTCGGTAAGCCCATGAGGATTTATCTAAGCGCCCTTGCTTGGCCATAAGTTCTGCATACTGACTTAGCGCTTCTGTGTGTTTAGGGGCAAGTTCAAGTGCACGGCGATATAACTTGCTAGCAATGACTGAGTTGCCAGTTTCTTCATGGGATGTTGCGCATTCAATAAATGCGCCTGGTAAATTTGGCGCAAGACGGCAGGCTTCGTTCAGGCAGTTTATTGAAGGAACGTGATTTCCTGTATGCCGGAATGACCTCCCCATTTTGATTAAGTTGTGCGGTGTTAATTCAGCTGAGCGATATAGTTCCAGTGCTTGTTGGTAATGTTTTGCAGCGTTGATTTTGTCGTTTATGTTCCAATAGCTTTCAGCAAGATTGTAATGTGCGTTTGGGTTATTTCTCTTCTGTTCTATAGCTTTCTCTAAGTGTTCGATTGCTTCTCTGGGATTCCCTAAGGTGTTGCACATAACTCCAATATTTAGCAGGAGTTCGTGATTACTTTGGTCAATGCTAAGGCAGGTTTTGTAGGTTTTTGTGGCTTCAAGAATCATTCCTGAACAAGCATATGTATAAGCTAGTTTCATTAATGTTGAAAGGTTTCTAGGTTCCAGTTTTAAGGCTGATTTGTAGCATTCTAAGGCAGGTTTCCATTGTCTTTCTTTAGCGAGTTGGTCGCCAAGTGATATGCAGGCAGAAAAATCTTTTGGCGGTGTTTTAGCTTTTTTTATTAGCGCTTTTAATGATTTTTTATTTTTTGTATTGAGTTTTCTTCCTGGGTGCATTTTCAGGCCTTTTAAATATGGCTGATCTTTGAATTGGAGGTTTAATTATTTAGCCGTTTTAATAATAACTTAGCTTCATTTATGCCACTAAAGTCTGAATGTGTGCTAAGTGTTTTTTGTAAAATTTGAATGGCTTTGTTCTCATCACCATTAAGCGATAAAGCGACAGCGTAATGGTATTGAATTTCAGGTGAGTTAAATGAGCGTGCCGCTGCGTTTCTGAGGAATGTAATGCCTTTTTGGCTGTCGCCTTGCTTAGTGAGTATCCAGCCTAAGGTGTCTAAGATGGCATAGGAGTCTGGTATCAAGCTATACGCCTTCTCTGCTAAAGGAAGTGCTTTTTCGTTATTAGTTTCAAGATAGAGGAGGGCTAGGTTGTTAAGTATATAGGCATTGTCAGGTTGTTGTTTTAGCAGCTCTTCATTGATGTTGATGGCTCTTTTGAAGTTTCCTAGTTTACTGTAGCCAGTGGCTAAAGCTTGCAGTGATAGGTAGCTGTATGTTTTTTCTTTATTTATCCAAGACTCCAAAAATGTGACAGCTTCTTTCGTTGTGGTATTTTCTTGTAGTTGTCTGTAATAGGAGAGGGCTAGGCGTTCACTTCCTACGGACTTCTTTATTCCTTCTCTATACCATTTTAATGCATTGGATGTATTGCCTAAAAGATTGCTTGAGTCGCCAGCAAGTTGGTATCCGATGGCGGATGTAGGACTTAATTCTATGATTTTGAATGCGCCTTGAAGGGCTGTTTTTGTATTGCCTTGATTCATATTTAATTCGGCGAGCGCGGCAAGAGCAAAAATATTGTTTGGGAATAATTTAAGCGCAGTATCTAGGGTAGATTTTGCACCTGAAAAATCATTAATCGCTTTCTGAGATTGGCTTATCTTCAAAAGGTTATTTAAGGCTGTTTTGTTTGCAGCAATTCTTGCCATCTGCTGGTATATGTTCTTGGCTTTTGCGGTGTTATTGTTTTGAATGCTTAAGCGTGCGTTTGCGTCATGTAGTTGCAGGTTTTCTGGAAATCGTTGAATTAATGATTTTAACGTGTTTTCGGCTTCAAAGTTTTGTGAATTGTCTAAGTAAAGGCTAAAAAGTCTTAAGCCTGGCTCAACTTGAGGATCTGTTTCAAACGCTTTTTGTAGCCAGAGTATTTCCTGATCTTGTTTTTCTAGTTTTTGTTCAATGTTAGCCATTTGAATCATGGCCATGGAGTTTTCTTTGTCAATTTTGAGTATATGGTTAATCCGTTTCTTTGCCTTGGATAGCTGATCTTTTTCAATATCTAAAATAGCTAAATTGAAAATGGCGGGTATAAAATCGGGTGCGATTTCTAATGCCTTGCTAAAGAGTGTTGCTGCTTGTTGTTGTTGGTTTAAACCAAGATGGGCATTTCCTGCAATATTGTAAGGCATAGGTAGAGATGGGTATTCGTTAATTAGTTCCTCGCAAATTCTCAGGGAGTTTTCATAATCGCCAAGCCCGAGATATATTCTGGCCAACGTTAAACGGTTTGAGGTTGTGGATGAATTTCCTTCTGCAAATTTTTCGAGGGTGTTAATGGCGTTTTCAGTTTCACCATTGGCAAGTTTCGCTAAAGCGAGTCGTAGGGATATATTTTTTAATTCGGGGTGTGATTTCGCTAGGTTGGTGTAGATATCGGATGCTTCATTGAAATTACCTTGCTGCATTTCAGCTTCAGCCAATAGAAGCTGAAGTTCAATGGTGTTGCTTATTTTTAGTGCTTTAAGCGCTGTGTTTTTGGCTAAGATAGGCTGGTTTTGTTTGAGTTGAATGCGCGCTAAAAAATGGTAAGCTTTCAGGTCTTCTGGTTTTAACTCAAGGTAGCGTTTGAGTAAGCTTGAGGCTTCCTCATATCTTTCTCCTAAAAAGTATAAATTGGAGATAAGCATCAGATTGTAATGGTCTTCTTGTAGCTTAAGAAAATTTATTTTCTCAATTAATTTGTAGGCTGTTTGGAGGGTTTCTTGCTGTTCATCGGTTTTATTAAACTTTGCTTTGAGCAAGCTTTTGAGCATGAGTCCTCTGAGGTCTTCAGGGTAGTTTTGCTCAATATTTTCTATATCTTTTGCGCTCGCCTCTAAATCATTTTTATCTAGATATATACTTGCTCTGGCTTGACGCGCTAGTAAATGCTTGTTTTGAAGTTTGATGGCTTCGCTATAAAATTTAATGGCTTGACTAATTTTGTTGGATTGTCGAGCAACTTCTCCTTTGAGAAGCCAATACTCTGGATCATAGATTGCTCTTTCGGAAATATCATCAAGTACTTTGCTAGCTGAAGGAGTATTGTCTTCTGCTATTTTAATTCTTACTAGTTGAATGTTGGCCGATGTATTAAGAGGGTCGTTTGCAAATATCAGATCTAGTTCTTTAGTCGCTTCTTCAACTTTTCCAAGTCTCAAGTAGGCTTGTGAGCGAAGTACGTGAATCTCATTTTTCTCATTCTTGGGTAATCCGGATATTGATATATTATCCAGAAGGTTTTGATACTTCAGCTGTTGTAGGTAGGCAGATGCAAGATGTTTTGCGACAAGTTTTTCGTTTACGCCGTTGGCTATGGCTTGTTTATAAGTGTTTTCAGCCAGGTTGCCGCTTTGTTTGTTGAGGTAAGTTTGTCCGAGCAGTAAGTAGGCTGAAAGGTTGTTAGGGTCGTGTTTTATAGCGTTGCGGAGCTGAATAATGGCGGCATCGATTTCTTCGTTTTCTAGGTATTCTAGAGCTGAGTCGTAAAAACTGTTTGATTTATCCGAGTTATTTATATTTCCTTCTGATGTGATAGGTGTTTTACTATTTACGCCTATAAAGGAAAGGAATTGATCAAAAAAAGAAGAATCTGCTGTTTGTTCTTTAGTGGGTGTGTCGTCAGATAAGGCAGAGTTCGATATAGAAAAAATTAATATCAGGAGAAATGCAGCTTTAATTTGTTTTTTCTTGTTCATCTTTTGCCTTGCATATAGTTGGTATGTATTTATATGGATGCAAGTATAGTAACTATTTGGCTTTATAGTCTAATGGTATGGCGGGAGGTTTGGGTCTGGCTGGATGAAAAGACAGTACGCTTGGTTGTCTTGGCTTTTCATCTCGGATGGTGAATGAAAAAATGATATCAGTGTTTCTACGAATTTGGGTTATTTGTGAAGGTTCTCGCATGCATAGAGCGTATTTTCCATAAGAGTTGCCACAGTCATAGGGCCAACACCGCCAGGAACCGGTGTTATCCAGCCAGCACGCTCAAAGGCGCGTTCAAACTCAATGTCACCTACTAGCTTGCCATTATCTAGTCTATTGATACCTACATCGATCACGATTGCACCGGGTTTTATCCATTCGCCTTTGACTAGGCCAGGTTTGCCAGCAGCAACCACAAGAATGTCTGCCTGAGCGACTTTTTCAGGCAGGTTTTGGGTGAAGCGGTGGGTGGTCGTCACAGTGCAGCCTGCTAGTAAAAGCTCAAGACCCATTGGGCGGCCCACTATATTTGAGGCGCCGACAATGACAGCATCTTTGCCTTTAATAGTTTGTCCTGTACTTTCAAGTAGCGTCATGATGCCTTTTGGTGTGCAAGAGCGAAGTAGAGGCATTCTTTGAGCTAGGCGACCAATATTGAAAGGGTGAAAGCCATCGACATCTTTATCAGGTTTTATTCTTTCAAGTAGCCGATCACTGTTTAAATGTTTGGGTAAGGGGAGTTGAACCAAGATGCCATCTATTTCTTCATCGGCATTATATTTGTCTATAAGTGCTTCGAGTTCTTCTTGGCTTGTCGTTTCTGCAAGGGTGAGCGTTTCAGATTTGAAACCGACTTCATTGCAAGAGTTTGTTTTGTTTCGAACATAAACTTCTGAAGCAGGGTCTGCGCCGACAAGTATGACGACTAAACCGGGTGGGCGTTTACCTTCTTGTATTCTTTTCTTTACGCCGTCAGCAACGCGCTCTTTGAGTTGAGTTGAAATGGTTTTGCCATCAATCAATGTTGCAGTCATGCTTAAACTCTCTACCCGATAATTTGAAGGCGCGCATTTTCTCATGCTCTTGGTTGAATAAAAAGCAATATGAAAAAAAATTGCCATAAATTTTAATTTTAAAAAGATTATCTGTTGACGATAGTAAAAACCGACTGTATTATTCGCGCCATCTTTTGAAGGGTAAGCCTCTAGTAGAAATGCTCATCAAATAGATATGTCGGGGTATAGCGCAGTCTGGTAGCGCGCCTGCTTTGGGAGCAGGATGTCGGGAGTTCGAATCTCTCTACCCCG
>JBFJZQ010000060.1:0-13025 GCA_041622015.1 Oleiphilaceae bacterium | reverse complement strand
GTTAATGCCAGTAAGTTGGTTGTTCATATTTCTCCTACTCTATTCGCTCGTTGAGCTTGTCGAAACGCACTCAATGACACTCAGCGTTTTTTTACCAACACCCTTCGACAGGCTCAGGGAGCGTTTATTTCTGATCATCAACAAACAAAGTACCCGGATTCAATATCCCTTTCTCATCTACCGAATGACACAAGGTTTTCAACATACTCATCGCCAGTTCGCCTTTTTCTGTTGGCAGATAAGGTGCGTGATCTTTGCCGACGCCATGCTGGTGAGAAATTGTGCCGCGATTATTGACGATAATTTCCGAGGTGCTGACTTTCAGTTTCTTCCAGCGCGACAAGGTCTGCTCACAACTCTCACCGGCGCGATAGGCGTAAGTGGTATAGATGCTACAGCCCTGACCATAAAAATGTGAAAGGTGGGTAAATACATGCACTTTTTCATTTTCATCTGTGAGGCTGTTACGTAAATTATTTTCCATCAGGTTTAATAAGTTATCGACATTGTCCCAATCGGTGGCGGTTTCCAGGGTGTCGACGGCATAGCCTTTTTGCCAAAGCGCTTCACGTAAGTAAGGCATCATGAAACGTTTTTCTGCCCATTTTTTGCCGAGAAAGTTACCCGTATAAATACCTTTAAAAGGTGCAATGGTCTGCTTCATTAATTTATGTGCTGCACTGCATTGTGCTTTATTGCCAGTCACCCCCAAGGTCATCATGCACTTGCCTTCACTTGCCCCACGAATACTTAGGTATTTTTCCAACAAAGCGATCTGCCCAGGATGACCTGCCAAGGCTAATTGGGTAACGGTTTCGATCGCATTACTAAGACGCAACATTGAAAGCTGCACTTTGCTTTGTACTAACTCGCGTGCGGCATGCTTGGCTTGCTCCCATGAAGGAAAGAAAATGACATAAAAATCTTCTTTCTCGGCCAACTTGGTGACCCGTACTTTGACTTCAGAAATAATCCCCAAACGCCCTTCGGAGCCCATAAAGATTTCGCGCATATCCGGCCCTGCTGCGGATGCAGGAAGCGTTTGAATGTCTAAGCGACCTTTCGGAGTTTCGACCGAGCCACCAGCAAATATTTGTTCGATACGACCATAACGTAAAGACTGCTGGCCACTGGAACGACTTGCCACCCAGCCGCCTAAAGTAGACAGTTCAAAACTTTGCGGAAAATGACCTAAGGTATAACCTTTTGCCCGAAGTTGAGATTCAACCAGTGGCCCCGGTGTTCCTGGGCCAAAGCTTGCAATTTGGCTTTCTGGGTCAAGCTCTAAGAGGCGCGTCATTCTGCCCATTGAGACTGTCAGAATCGGTCGATTCGATTCGAAAGGGTTAATATGTCCCGCCACGCTAGTGCCACCGCCATAAGGAATCAGTACAAAATCATGCTCATGACAGTAATTCACCAATTCCGCAATCTGTTCTTTGGTTTCTGGAAAGGCCACACCATCGGGGAAGTATTGAAAATCACCACTGCGCATGGCTAACCAATCGGGCAAGCTTTGCCCTCGGGCATGACGCACACGTTGCTCGGCGTCTTTATTTATTAAAGGATGGTCAGGTAAACGACTGGCGGGCACTGTTGCGATAACGTCTTCCAAGGCGGCATCCGCAAGGGGTGTCGATTCTCCGATCAATCCGGCTAAAAAGTCTTTTCCCGAAGGTGGTAAGTCCATTTTATTTGCTTCATCACCCCAACCATTCCAACGTCGCATAGTGCCTCCTCATTTCATATACAATCAATTTTGCCACGCTACCCAGAAAAGCATTAAAGGCCTTTCGTGAATTTTCCAGCATTGCAAACTATCATATAGAAATTCGAAACAAACGCACTGACACTTTCAGACAAATTTTCAGGCAAATTGAGTCACAGGGTCTGTCTTTTGATCGCTCATAGGAAAACGCTTTAATGAAACATCTAGGCTTTGCCTCTATTCCTGCTGTGCAACAATATTTACGTTATGCAGAGTCTCAGAAAATTGATATCGCACAGGCCATTAGCCAAGCCGAGATTGACCCTTTGGTGCTAGATAATGCCAATGGCCGAATTCAAGGCGCTCAGTTTCAAGCCCTCATCAAAGCCTTAATCAAGTTGTCGGTTGATCCTTTAATGGGGCTGAACAGCAGCCTGCATGTTCAGCCGGGTTCTTATAGTGTTCTTGGCTATATCACCATGAGCTGCGCCACCATGGGCGATGCCATTGAACGCATTCCAACTTACGAACGTTTAGTCGGAGATATGGGGGTGACCCACATCGAGCAAGATAGTCATTCTATTTTTCTCAACTGGCAATGTGCGTATACCGACAAACTTGTGCGCCAGCATATGATCGATAACGTGCTAGCGTCTTGGACTAATTTTGCCCGCTGGCTGGCGAATCAGGATGCCTCACCCGAGCGTATTTTGCTGGAACGAGCAAAGCCAAATTCTGCTCAAGAAACTAAGCGATATGAAGACTTCTTCCAATGCCCTATTTTCTTTTCACAAGAAAAAAGCGGCGTGGCTTTAGCTAAGAACCTATTAAAAACACCACTCAGGCAACCAGACTTATTACTGTTAAAAACACTTGAAAGCCATGCTTCTCAACAGATCAATGAACTCGAAAATGATCTAGGAAGCTTTAGCTTGCAAATAGCAAATGCGATCAAGAAACAGTTGATAATGGGACAAGCACGCAAGGAACTGATAGCCGATGAGTTTGGCTTAAGCCCACGCACTCTTCAGCGTAAACTGGTCGCTGAAGGCACCAGCTACCAACAACTTTCTGATGAAATTCGTTTGGATATGGCCAAACAATTTTTGAGTGATTCAAAATTAGCGATTCAGGATATTGCGTATAATTTGGGCTTTTCAGATAGCGGTTCGTTTCACCGGCGCTTCAAGCAATGGACGGGGCAAACACCAGGGGAATTTAGAGCTAATAAGTAGTTTCGAGCCAATAACTAGCTTAGGGTTTTAACTAGTCACTTCAGGGGAAGCATCTTGCGATTTTGCTTCGCGACGATTGGGTTTGGTTTTCTTCATTTCGTATAAGCGTTCATCTGCCATTTTCATCAGTGTTTTAGAGTCTGCACGTGTCAAAGACTCAGTAGAAATCACCCCATAACTAATCACGACAGGTATGGTCTGGTCATCAATCTTTAATGGCGTATTTAATAAATGCTCACGAATTCGCCCTGCGATAACGTCTGCCCCTTCTTGCATTTGATTCGGTAGCAAGACCACAAATTCATCACCGGCAAACCGAAACGCCAAGTCGCTTTTTCGAGTTAACTCATTTAAGTGATGAGCAACATGTTTGAGGTAGCTATCCCCGCAATCGTGACCATAAGTATCATTGACGATTTTGAAATCATCACAATCAATAAACATCACCGCTAAATGCTCACGCTGACGCGCATGACGACTTAATTCCTGATCTAAACTTTCTTCTAACTCACGACGGTTACGCAACATCGTTAAAGGGTCACGAGTGGCTAAAAAGCTGATGCGTTCACGCGCCCAGACCCCCGCCAAAGAAATAGACACCTTCACCGAGAGTTGTTTTAAAAAGAAACTATCTTTTTTCGGGTTATAGCGCTCTTTTGATTCGGAACCTAAGACCAAGGCACCCACCACTTTGCCGTCGACAACAACAGGCAAAATTGCCATCGAGGCAATCTTCACATGCTGCTGTTTTAACTCTAACGGTAATAAAGCATGAAAACGGGGAATATCCTGATTTACTAGAATAGGCTCATGAATACTATGAGTAACTCGAAGAAAGTCGACCATGGAAATCACCCGTAAAAGAGCAGTATCATCTTCTTTACTCTCATTCGCGACTTGTAGTGAATCAACTAAATGTGAATTTGAAGGCGTGTCGGTCAATACCATCCAGACATGATCAATTTCAAACTTTTCTTTTACCAGCGACACAAGCGATAAGAAAAACTGTGAACAGCGCGTAATATTCATAATCGCCACTTCTATATCAAACAGATTACGGGCAATGACTTCATTTTTACGGGCAGTGGCAACCAGTTGCTCCACAGAGGCCATTCAAGTTCTCCAATCTCGTCCTGAAACGCAGGTCTTTTAAAAAGGTAAATGCTAAGTGTATATGATTGCCACGCAACCTGCGTCTCAATCGTCACAAAAAGTCGCATAATACCTGAGCAAGATAAAATTTAAGTGTTTATTTTTATAAGAAATTTTATTCTAGAGTAAATTTAAGGCTTTTTTGAGTTTTTAATGAATATTCTTCAAAACATCCTTGACGAAAGCAATTTGTAACTATAGTATACGCGCACATTGATTGAGACCTACCAGCTCAGTCAAAACGATTTTGATGCGGGGTGGAGCAGCCTGGTAGCTCGTCGGGCTCATAACCCGAAGGTCGTCGGTTCGAATCCGGCCCCCGCTACCAAATTAAGAGACCGAATAGATTTTTCTATTCGGTCTTTTTTTCGTCTAGAAGAAAGTAAACAAGGTCGGGCTCAGCTCTTCATTAGACAGCGAAGGTCGTCGGTTCGAATCCGGCCCCCGCTACCAAATTAAGAAAGGTCGACTTTTAGTCGGCCTTTTTTATTTACCCATAGTATTCGCCTAACGCTTTCTCAGACTATTCCCCCCTTCTTCCATCAATGGGTAGATCCCATTTTGGGCAATAAGAAAAACTCAACAAATAAAGTGTTTCGGATCGTTTGCTTCGATCAAAGAAACGGCCAAATTCAAGACAAGCAATACTCAAAACTATAATGGCATGTACCTTGCCTAGATATCTATGGGTCATGCTCCTGCTTTGGGGCATTCGCGAACAGAGATATAGATTTCCGGAGAAATTTATGGGAATTAGCCCTACGCAATTGCTTATTATTTTACTGATCGTCGCTTTGATTTTTGGTACGAAAAAACTTCGTAATATGGGTGGTGATTTGGGGGGTGCCTTTAAGAATTTTAAGAAGGCAATGTCGGACGAATCGTCATCAGATAAAGCGTCCTCGCAAGAGGATGTTCTGGGCGAGTTAATTGAGGCTAAGGTAGAGGTGAAATCTACCGAATCTAATAGCCAGAATCAGAAGACTTCTTAGTCGCCTGATACAGACTTAAGTCTATGTTTGATATTGGTTTTTTTGAGCTTCTATTTATCGCGATTATTGCGTTGCTGGTCTTGGGGCCTGAGCGCCTGCCGAAAGCGGCGAGGACAGTTGGCTCTTGGGTGAAAAAAGCGAAGCGTATGATGAATCAATTATCCCGAGAGCTTGATCGGGAAATAGAGGCCGAAGAACTAAAACAAGAGCTGCTAAAACAGATGGATGATTCGCCATCTGAGCATGTGAAATAATGAGTGATGCATACGATATTGATCAGCCGACCCCCATCGTTACGCATCTTATTGAGTTAAGATCTTGTTTATTAAAATCCGTCTTGGCTGTGCTGCTTATATTTGGCGGACTTTACTACTTTTCTAATGACCTATATCAGATCATTTCAGAACCCCTGCGTCGATTCTTGCCCGAAAATAGTTCGATGATTGCGACGGATGTGGCATCACCTTTTTTAACGCCATTCAAGCTGACGTTTATGACAGCCGTTTTTATAGCGATGCCGTTTATTTTGTACCAATTCTGGCGATATGTGGCGCCGGCTTTATATACGCGCGAGATTCGTTTGGCACTGCCCTTGTTGTTCTCGAGTGTGGTGCTGTTTTACTTAGGCATGTTGTTCGCTTACTTCGTGGTATTTCCCTTGGTGTTTGGATTCTTTACGAGTGCCGGGCCGGAAGGTGTGCAGGTGATGACAGACATCAGCAGATACCTGGATTTCGTGCTGAAGTTATTATTTGCATTTGGCATTGCCTTTGAGATTCCAATCGCTACAGTCTTGCTTGTCGCTTTGGGCGCAACGACGACTAAAAGTTTGAAAGAGAAACGTCCTTATATCGTGCTGGGTTGCTTTGTGATTGGTATGCTGTTGACGCCCCCCGATGTGATATCTCAGAGCTTGCTCGCCATTCCCATGTGGATTCTCTTTGAGTTGGGTTTATTGTTTTCTCGAAGACTAGGTTGATCGCTAAGAATCATATTGAGAGAGGATAGGCTTAGATAAAAAGCCAGCATAAAGCTGGCGAAAAGTTGTGCTTGAAGCGAATGTGTTTATATAGATTGGACTAAAGACCGAGCTCCGTTAAGCTTGGATGATCATCGGGTCTTACCGTGCCACTTGGCCATTTGAACAATCTTTCTTCCTCCTTGATTGCGAGGTCATTAATGCTGGCATGGCGTGCTTTCATATAGCCCAGGTCATCGAATTCCCAGTTTTCATTACCGTAGGATCGAAACCAGTTGCCTTCGGCATCGTGCCATTCATAAGCAAATCTGACCGCAATTCGATTGCCTTCGTGGGTCCAGATTTCTTTAATGAGTCGATAATCGTTTTCTTTCTCCCATTTAGCTGCGAGAAACTCAGCGATTTCTTCGCGCCCGTTAATAAACTGGGAGCGATTTCGCCATTTGGAATCAGCTGTGTAAGCCTGAGCGACTAACTCAGGCTTTTTTCCATTCCAGGCATCTTCTGCTTTTCGAACCTTTGCCACGGCCTCTTCATAAGAAAAAGGTGGTAAAGGCGGTCGCTCTGCTACCGCCATTATTCTCTCCTTGCGTTCTGAACTACCAACTTTTGTAAGGTAAGAATTTACCATTTAGCGTGAGTAAAACTCGGTCTCCCTTCGGATCCTCGATCTTGTCGACTTCCATACTAAAATCGATTGCACTCATGATGCCGTCGCCAAACTTTTCTTGAATCACTTCTTTCAAAGTTTCGCCATACACACCAACAACCTCATACAAACGATAGATGAGCGGGTCAGTCGGAACAGCCTGATCCCAGACTTTCGTTGGATACGCTTCCAACGCAGTGACGACATCCGCACCCAAGCCAAGATACTCAGCAATCGCCGACGCTTTTTCGGGTGGCGCGCTATTCATACCCAAGCAAGCTGAGGTTAGCCATACAGGCGACATTCCAAGATCTTTACCTATTGTCTCCCAAGAAAGGTTCTTCTCGAGTTTCGCGGCAATTATCGTTTCGGTCATTGTTACTTTATCCATCTGTGTCTCCTAAATAATGGAAGGAATTAACCCATCGCCTCTCTGGCCATGGTCGTTTGTTGATTGTTTGATCCTGCTTCAGTCGACCCGGGCTCTTTCGGAGCTTCTTCCTCGGCAAGTTTTGATTTGCTAGCGGCATCCGCCTACCCAGACGAGTCGTCGTTGTCTTCCAGTGACAACTTGGCAGAACGCTCCGTCAAGAAATGCACCAAATGATTTCGAATCTTGTAGTACTCTGGGTCATCGATGATCGTTGCCCGATTGCGTGGTCGGTTGATCGTGATGTCAACGGACTCTGCAACTCTCGCCTTGGGCCCGTTTGTCATCAACAAAATACGATCAGACAACAGAATGGCCTCGTCCACATCGTGGGTAATCATGAAGACGGTTTGCTGCGTCTCGCTCCAGATTTTGATTAGCTCATCTTGAATAACACCACGAGTCAGCGCATCCAGGGCTCCAAAAGGCTCATCCAATAAGAGCAACTTAGGACTGGTTGCAAAGGCGCGCGCGATACTGACGCGTTGACGCATACCACCAGAAAGCTCAGAAGGCTTCTTATGAATAGAATGTCCAAGCCCCACCATCTCAAGATATTTCGTGCTGTGTTCTTCGACCTGTTTTTTAGTCCAATTTGGCCAGCGCGCTTTCACACCAAAGGTGACGTTTTGCAACGTCGACAACCAAGGCAACAGGCTGTAGTTTTGAAACACCACACCTCTGTCCAAGCTAGGACCAGAAACTTCCTTGCCGTCCATAATGACACTGCCATTCGTTGGCTGGTCTAGCCCGGCAAGTACATTTAGGATGGTCGATTTACCGCAACCTGAATGTCCAATAATGCAGACAAACTCACCTTTTTCTATTTCGATATTTACGTCTTCGAAGACGGTTAAATCACCCTGTTTCGAAGGGTACGTCTTACTTAGCTGCTCGATACTTACAAACGGCTTACTCATGTTTTACTCCTCATACTGCACCAGTCTTGCGACTGCACCCAGAGCCATATCCAATAGCATGCCCACCACGCCGATCATCAAAATCGAAAATATAACACTGTTTAAATCTAAGTTATTCCACTCGTTCCATACGTAGTATCCAATGCCAGTACCACCCACAAGCATTTCAGCCGCAACGATAACTAGCCAAGCGATACCAATCGATATGCGCATGCCGGTAAGTATGGTTGGAGCTGCCGCGGGTAAAATTACCTGCCAAGCCGTCTGTAACTGAGACAGTTCATGAGTCCGAGCAACGCTCACCCAATCTGTGCGGACATTAGCAACGCCAAACGCGGTGTTTATCAGCATCGGCCAAATAGAACAGATAAAAATAACGAAAATTGCAGACTGCTCGGAATCCTTAATGACAAACAGAGCAAGCGGCATCCAGGCAAGCGGCGAAATAGGCCTAAGCACCTGAATAAACGGATTAAGAGCTTTATGCATTAAAGGCGACATGCCAATAAGAAAGCCCAAAGGAATTGCGACAAGTGCGGCTGCAAAATAACCAATCAGCACACGTCCTATCGAATAACCAAGTTGAATACCAATACCTTTATCGTTCGGTCCTGCGTCATAAAATGGGTCACTTAACGATTCCCATGCATGCACCAAAACCTGCGAAGGCGGTGGGACGCGCGCTTCTTGATCTACGCCCCCCATCATCATCTCGTACTCGGTCAACGCTTCGGTGGTTTCAGGAGGCTGGTTAAGAGCCTCCCAAACGCCAGCACAAAGCAACAGAATCAGCAATGAAACCAGTGTAGCGCGAACATTTAGAGAGGCCATTTTTACATTTTCCTAATTGAGAAGCTGTTGATGTACTCTTCGGGCTTGTTGTAATCAAACTCCTTACCCATGATGGTGTATTTTTTGTAGGTCGTTGACGGTGCTTCATAACCAAGGTCTTTCATTACCTTAGCTGTATCCGCAGCAACGTATACCTTCTCCGCAATTCCCTTGTAGTCAATATCGCCATCAACGTAACCCCAACGTTTCATTTGGGTCAGTATCCATACAGCCATTGAGTGCCATGGGAATGGGTCAAAATCAATTCGATCTGGCACATCAAAGATCTTCTGCTCTAAGCCATCAACATAGCGGCCCGTGAGTACCTGCCTGACAACCACTTCTGGTTGATTCAGATAGTTCTTCGGTGAAATTGCTTTGGCGATTTCGGAACGGTTTTCTGCTTTGGCTGAATAATGCGTTGCATCAACAATCGACTTAAAGAGCGCAGCATAGGTGTTAGGCATTTCAGTAGCGAACTTCTCACTACATGCAAAGGCACAGCATGGGTGACCCTCCCAAATATCTTTAGTCAACATATGCAAGAAACCGATTTTCTCGAAGACCGCACGTTGGTTAAATGGATCTGGAGACAAGTAACCATCTAAGTTACCGGCGCGCAAGTTTGCGACCATTTCTGGTGGTGGAACAACCCTAATTTGAATGTCTTTGTCTGGGTCTATGCCATGTTCAGCAACGTAATAACGCAACAAGAAGTTGTGCATCGAATACTCAAATGGAACACCAAACTTAAAGCCCTTCCAGTCTTTTGGATTACGCTTATCTTTGTGCTTGTTCGCTAGAACAATCGCCTGGCCGTTAATGTTTTCAACTGCAGGCATAATGTACGGCGTCGCTGTTGAACCCGCTCCCATACTCATCGCCAACGGCATTGGCGTCAGCATGTGGGACGCATCATATTCGCCGTTCAGAGATTTATCTCGCGCAACTGCCCAACCAGCCGTTTTAATAACATCGACATCCAGGCCGTACTTCGCGTAAAAGCCCATCGGTTGAGCCATGATAATTGGCGTCGCACAGGTGATTGGAACAAAACCAACACTGAGCTTTTTCTTCTCAAGTGGCCCGATCGAATCCTTCACCGCAGCTTTAACTTTGTCTAACGGAATCATGGTTGCTAGTGCCGCAGCCATCGTGCCGCCACCAACAATTTTTATAAAATCACGTCGCGAGGCATCGTCATGTCCAAACACTCCACGAACAATCGCACTTTCAATGACACGATCCATCATGTCATCTTCGGAGTCGAATGTTTCTTCTGCTTTGTGCGAGTGACTGTGGCCATGATTATGACTTGCGTGCAGTTCGTTTTTCTCAATCTGCTTTTCCATCGCGGCTTGACGTTGATAATCCGTGATGCCTGAGCCCATCGTTTTTTCAGCGACACAAGATTCACAAGTACAGTTAACGGTATGGTTTAGCTTGATCTCACCGTCAAATGGGTTACCTAAACTTTTTGGAGCCATGCGTTTATTCCTTCTCGTTATTTCTCTACTAAGTCGTTACCAATAATTACAAACACCTGTGCATTATTGGTTCAAGCCTGCACTTCCCGCACTAGATTTGCGCATACGAGTTTCTGATAGAGATGAAGTTAAAAGTTATAGAATCTGTTATTCGTAATGACTTTAGCAAGAAGGGGACCAATCTTTACTGTTAAATTAAGGCACTGAATTATATGAATTTTTATCCATTATCATCTTTTTTCTATCACTACGAAAAATCGTTATAAACGAAATTTCGTAGTGTATTTACGACAATTCGTAACTTGGTCTAATTTTTGAACTGTCTTGTTCAAACAAATTGTAGAAGTAATGAATCTGTTAACGCACATGAAGTGATTACGTATGAGTTTAGACCGCTATTTTAACTATTCTGCGCTTGCCCAAATGGTGACAGAACCATTTAAGGACGAAGTGATTGCTGTAAACCAGGAATGCTGTCTTATCTTAGGGCTAGCACTAAAGGAAGCACAGAGTTTAAAGGTAAGTGATTTGTTCGCAAATACGCTTCCAGAGCTCATTGTGTTTACGCAAGAAGTCATCGACAAAGGCCGAGCTTGGAGTGATCGTTTGCGGGTTGGCTCAGAAAATGTTGAATTCGAAGTGACAGGACGCTACCACGAAGCGGGTGACGAGCACTATCTTTACCTGACTCTACAGCGTTTATCGGAAGTCGATCGTCTACGCAAAAACTCCGATGCAGAACAGCATTATCAATCAGGCATTGGAAATTGGAATCGGGTTGCCAGGGTGTTTCAGGAATTTGAGCGAGAGAATCAACTGCTTTTAGATGCAGCTGGCGAAGGCATTTATGGCGTGGATGCCAAAGGCAATACCACATTCGTAAACCCGGCAGCAGAACGCATTTTAGGCTATATGGCAAATGAACTTGCGGGACGGAACATGCATACCATGGTGCATCACTCCCACGGAGACGGAGGCCATTTTCATTCACACGACTGCCCTATTTATGCGGCGTTCAATGAAGGAATGGTTCAAACCGTCGAAGACGATGTATTTTGGCATAAAGAAGGGCGCCCCATTGATGTTGAATACACAAGCACCCCGATTATGGAGCAGGGCGAAATCATGGGCGCAGTAGTGGTCTTTCGTGATGTGACTCAAAAGAAAGCCGACAACAAACGGTTGCTCGAAGCCTTATCAGAAGTAAAGGAACTAAAAAATCGACTGGAACTGGAAAACGCCTATCTGCAAGAAG
The DNA here is from genome assembly GCA_041622015.1 of Oleiphilaceae bacterium. Taxonomy (GTDB): domain Bacteria; phylum Pseudomonadota; class Gammaproteobacteria; order Pseudomonadales; family Oleiphilaceae; genus PZPK01. Next base: position 1,387 of record JBFJZQ010000060.1, on the reverse strand, counting down.
AGATTAATTCAGAATTTAACCATCACCAGATCATTGGTAAGAGCCAGGCGATACAGACAGTTCTTCAACAGATCAGTATGGTTGGGCCGACGGAAGCAACGGTGCTCATTCATGGCGAGTCAGGCACGGGCAAAGAACTCATCGCAAGGGCCATTCATGAAGAAAGTATGCGTTCAGGACGCTCTTTAATTCGCGTTAACTGTGCGGCGATTCCTGAAGATTTGTTTGAGAGCGAATTCTTTGGGCATGTTAAAGGGGCATTTACAGGGGCGACGCAAGATCGCGCCGGGCGTTTTGAGTTGGCAAATGGTGGCACCTTGTTCTTGGATGAAGTCGGTGAAATTCCACTGCACCTTCAGAGTAAACTTTTGCGCGTCTTACAAGAACAACAGTTCGAAAGAATTGGAGATGATAAGACGCGTAGTGTTGACGTGCGCATCATTGCTGCGACCAATCGAGATTTAAAAACGCAAGTGGACGAAGGACGTTTCCGAGAGGATTTGTATTTCCGACTCAACGTATTCCCTGTTCACTCCGCGCCCTTGAGGCAGCGCATTGAAGATATTCCGCAATTAACCCAACATTTTCTGGAAAAATCTTGTGCACGTTCTGGGAAAATGCAGCTGAAACTATCGATGGGTGAATTACAGAAACTTCAAGAGTATGATTGGCCGGGCAACATACGAGAATTGGAAAACGTGATTGAACGTCAGGTGATTCTTACGCAGAGCGATATTATTAAATTCGAAAGTCTAAATGTCACCAGCTCGCCCAAAATGAATATGCCGCGGGAAGAGGTAAATTTAGACAAGGTGAAGACCATTAAGGAGATGCAGGTTCTAGAGCACCAAAATGTGATTAAGGCACTTGAGAAATGCCATGGAAAGATCTTTGGTACGAATGGCGCGGCGGAGTTGTTGGATATAAAACCGACGACGCTTGCTTCTAAACTCAACAAGTTGAATATTGATGTAAGCCTGTACAAACGCGTTAAAATCAAAGATGGTCAATAGCTGCAAAAAATAGCTAATGCGTCATAGTGCTTACTGCACTCACCAAACATATTATTTATTGAAGCAGAACACGTCTGTTGAAAACAAATCGCGCCCCCGCTACCAAATTAAGAAAGGCAAATCAGTAACTTACTGACTTGCCTTTTTTTTCGTCTAAAATTTGATTACTGCTGTTTCGTCCGTGCAACCTTCAGAACCAAATAATAGATATGTTACATATCAACTTAACCTTATTTAGCACCAATCAAACCAAATAAAAGACTCAAGATAGGGCATCCATAACCTTCTTCACTCGAACTCAACGGTATAATATTTATTTAGGATTCGATCTGCCTAGACAAAACTCCTTTGACTTAAAAGTCCGCAATCGAGAC
>JBFJZQ010000059.1:0-13074 GCA_041622015.1 Oleiphilaceae bacterium | reverse complement strand
CGTGACATCTCTATTCCTATGGTGACGCTGGCCACGGCGCACCCAGTGAAATTTCCTGAAGCTGTAGAAAAGTCTGGTGTAAGTGTTAGTCCAGAGCTACCTTTGCATATGAGCGACCTATTTGATCGGCCAGAAAAATACGAAGTTTTAGCTAATGATATTAATAAGGTGCATGATTTTATTTTGAAATTCAGACGTTCGTAGTTTCAGATACTCTAGTCACCTAAGCCGGATTATTTTCCGGCTTTTTTGTTTCTCAGTGTTACTTCAAAAAGTATAAGTTATGACTATGAAGAAAAAAATTCAACGACGCCCAATATCTAATAGTAATGAATTGATAGGAATACCCAGTTTTTTAAGTCGTATTTATCGAGCAAGAGGGGTCGACTCTTCTGCGCAGTTAGAGCTAAGTTTAAATAAGCTGCAACATAGTGAAACTATCAAAGGTTTAGACAAAGCCGTTAGCCTTCTTACCGAAGCTCTATTCAATAAACAGAAAATTCTGATTGTTGGTGATTTTGACTGTGATGGTGCTACCAGCACTACTTTAGCTATGTTGGTATTACAGGCTTTAAATGCTGATTGTCAGTTCTTGGTTCCAAACCGTTTTGAGTATGGATATGGCTTGACTCCCGAAATTGTAGATTTAGCCGCTAAAGAAAATCCTTATTTAATTGTCACGGTTGATAATGGAATCTCTAGTATTGATGGCGTTCAAAGAGCTAAAGAGCTAGGGATGAAGGTCTTAATTACGGATCACCATTTACCCGGTGACTCGCTGCCAGACGCCGACGCTATTGTAAATCCTAATCAGCCTGGGTGTAAGTTCCTAAGTAAAAGCGCTGCGGGAGTCGGTGTAATATTTTATGTAATGAGCGGGCTGAGAGCGAAACTAAGGGAAATAGCGTGGTTTCAGGAACAAGGTATTCCTGAATTAAATATGGCTTCATATCTAGATTTATTAGCATTAGGAACCGTCGCCGATCTAGTGCCATTAGATATGAATAATCGTATTTTGGTAGAGCAAGGATTAAGGCGTATTCGAGCAGGACAATGTCGACCTGGAATTAAAGCCTTGCTGGCGCAGGCAGGGAAGGATATCAAGAATGTTAATGCTAGTGATATGGGGTTTATTGTTGGTCCTAGATTAAATGCCGCAGGGAGGCTGGATGACATGAGTCTGGGAATAAATTGCTTATTAACTAAGTCTTTTAGTGAAGCTGAACTCTTGGCTAAAAAACTGGATCACCTAAATCAAGAGCGTAAGGAAATAGAGCATGAAATGAAACTTGATGCAGAGTCTCATTTGGCTTCATTTTTTGAAAGTTTTGAATCGGACAAGTACTCAGCTTCGCAAGATAACCTTCGGGCATGGGGCTTGTGTTTATATCAAGCGCATTGGCACCAAGGAGTCATAGGGATTTTAGCCTCGCGGATTAAAGAGAAGCTGAATAGACCAACGATTATTTTTGCACCCGCCAACGATGATCCTGAAGATGACAATCCTGTATTGAAAGGTTCGGCTCGCTCAATACCTGGTTTGCACATGCGAGATGCATTGGATTTATTGGCTAAGCGGCATCCCCAGCTGCTTAACAAATTTGGTGGGCATGCCATGGCAGCAGGTATGAGTATTGAATTTAAAAACTTAGAAGCGTTTTCAAATTCATTTAACGAGATTGTAAAAGAAATATTAACAGAAGCCGACTTGGAATCAGTTTTAATAACTGACGGTGAACTAAAACCTGAAGATAGAACTATAGATAATATTGCTCAACTTGAGAAAGCTGGCCCATGGGGACAGGCTTTTCCAGAACCATGTTTTGATGGAGTATTTAATGTGCTTCAGCAACGGGTTTTAAAAGAAAAACATTTGAAGTTGGTTTTATCGGATGAACAGGGCGGGCAGTTCATTGATGCGATACAGTTCAACAGTGATTGGTGTCATGCACACCTACCTAACAGGGTGCGTGTGGTATATCGGCCCAATATTAATGAATTTAGAGGGAAAAGGTCAGTACAGTTTTTCATAGATTATCTGGAAGCTGAAATTGAGAAATAAGGTGAAAGATAAAAATTTATATTTATGAAAGCTGAGCGTTTAGTCGTTCAATGGTCGAACCAAAATTGATAGCTAATTGGTGAATAGAAAGCAAACTGAATGAAATGTGTAATGCATAACAAATAATCTTTCTTTCATAAACATATAGGTGCTTTTAACGCTAGTTGTTAAGCTATGAGCTTTATTTTACAGACTCATCACCTATACTTTATTTTTTAGAATCTAAATTGAAATTACCTATATGCCAATAGAAAAAGAAGATGGAACTCGAGCGCACTTACCTTTAGAAAGCCGTGTTTTCAAAGGTTTAACTTTTAGAATGAGTTTTGGTCTGGCATTTTTTTTAATTTTAGTTCTATCTGTCAATTACTTTGTTGCTGAAAGCAGAGGACGTCATGTCATCGTTGAGCAATCTGATAAGTTAAATGATGAGATTGGCAAGTCCATTACTTTGAGCTTAAGAGAGAAGCTCTCAGCGACTGAGTCCCTAACTAGATCCATTGCAAAATTAGCTGCCGTTCTCGATCAAACTCCTGAAGAAATAAAGCGTATTATTCCAGAAATACTCAACCAAGAAGGGATGGAAAATATGCTCGCCGGAGGGGGCATATGGCCAGAACCTCATGCATTTGATCCTTCTAAAGAGTTATCGGCGTTCTTTTGGGCAAGAAATGCGCAGGGTAAACTTGAGTTTTTAGATGATTATAATGCAGCGGATGGTCGGGGATATCATCGTGAAGAATGGTATGTGCCCTTAAGGTTTATTGAGCCGCGTAAGGTGTATTGGTCCAAGTCATATAGAGATCCTCATTCAATGGAACCCATGGTTACTTGTTCTGTGCCTATATGGTCTAATGGTGTGTTCAAAGGTGTGGCTACCGTAGATTTGAAACTTGCTGGTTTGTCTTCCTATATGCAAAGCCAAACTCGCCTTATAGGTGGATATGCCTTTGCTTTGGATAGGAACAATCGACTCCTTTCATTTCCTAGTACCGATGAACAGCGTTTAGCGCATTTTTATATAAGTCAAAATTCGGAAGACGCCTATCCAACAATCCAGGCTTTAGTAGAAAAAAATGATGCTTTGAAAAGTGTTCAGAATGAACTGAATAGAGTGTCCATGCAGTACGAAGTAAATCTATCACTCCAGAAAGTTCATGAAGTCGATTTACTTAGTCAAAAAATTGCTAAAGCGAGTGATCAAATAGATCACACAGAGGCCCGCAAAATAGCACGTATAATGCTTGAAACAAAATCGGGTGAGCAATTCTCGATGCTTGCAGAACACGGTAAACGATTAGATATTTTATATGACCCCCTTTTAAAAGAAGCTTCTTCTGTCCGTGTCATTCATATGCCTGACATTGGCTGGAAGGTTGTCGTGGCGATGCCTGCCAGATATACAATCGAAGTGGTTTCACAAATCACCGAAGGCATGATGGGTCTATTATTTCTGCTCCTTCTCGTGTCAGCTTTGCTTTATCTTCTGTTTTTCAATTCAATTTTCCTCTCTCCCGTTAACAAGCTAACACAACAAATACGCAAACTTGTGAGCAGGGAAGATTATGTAACCATGCTCAATATAAAAGGTTCTGATGAATTTGCTCAACTTGCATCTTGGTTTAATATCCGAACCTCACAATTAGCCGAAGCACTGTCAAACATAAAGAGCCGTAATAAGGAATTAAGCGAAGCAAGAGAAATTGCAGAGCAAGCGAATCGAAGTAAGAATATTTTCTTGGCCTCCATGAGTCATGACATTCGTACGCCTATGAATGCCATTATTGGCTTATCCGATGTCTTAAAGAAAACCGGTTTACATAAAGATCAAGCTCAATACGTTCAAGTGATTAATAGTTCTGCGCAGTCGCTACTTTCACTTATTAACGACATAATGGATTTTTCAAAAATAGAAGCCAATCAGCTGGATCTCGAAACTATTTCGTTTGACTTCCGGCAGGTAATGGATGATTGCGCTGACTTAATTTTCTTTCAAGCAAATGAAAAAAGATTGGAGTTTGTCTATTTTATATCTCCCTCTGTCCCGCGTTATGTCTTGGGCGACCCAAATAGATTAAGGCAGATTGTCCTCAATCTAGCCTGCAACGCCGTAAAATTTACCGAAACAGGCAGGGTAGAATTATGGGTTGAGATGCTGTCAAAAAATGACCAGTCGGCTCAGTTGCTTATTGAAGTTAGAGACACGGGGATCGGATTAAGTAAACCGGCCCAGAAAAAGCTTTTTACACCTTTTGTTCAAGCTGATTCATCAACTACCAGAAAATATGGTGGTACAGGCTTAGGTCTTGCAATCAGTAAACATTTGGCTGATTTAATGGAAGGTAGTATCGAATTTAGATCTGAAGATGGAGTAGGTACAACGTTCAGTTTTAAATTAAAACTGAAGTCTGACACGCTTAGTAACACCTCAGCGTCACAAATAAATCTTAGCCATTCGAAGGTATTTCTTCTGGGGCAAAACCACTTTCAAAATACAGTCATTGAACATTATTTAAATTCGATGGCATGCTCGGTTACCATCGCAAGCAGCATACAGGCCTGGCTCGACTTTATAAGTATCTCGGAGAACAAAAACTGTGTGACAATTTGCACGGATGTCGACTTATTAGGGGATCAAATTGTTCTTAAGGAAAAATTGAGCCGTTATGAAGGAAAGAAATTAGATCTTCTTTGTTTTGCGAATCATCATGAGCTTCAAGAATTTGATACTGAGACACTTAAGGACTATTTAGCGATTCAGTTTATTACCTATCCATTAAAGTTAGATGTTCTTGAAAAACTGTTAGCTAATTCCTTTCGAAATAATTCGCAGAAAAATAGTGAATCAGCTAGTGCCAAAGAGCCTGCATCCCAACTGCCGTTATCCCTCTATAAACATAAAAAAATATTAGTGGTAGAGGATAATAAAGTTAATCAACAAGTTTTGATCATTATGCTTGGCTATTTAGGTCTGTCAGCGGACTTGGCAAATGACGGGGTTGAAGCGCTTGAAGCCATTAAGTCGCAAGATTATGATCTGATATTAATGGATTGGCAGATGCCTAAAATGGATGGACTTGAAGCAACGCGAAAAATAAGGTTTCTAAAAGATATCACTCAGCCAGTTATTATTGCAGCGACGGCAAACGCGATGTCAGGGGATGTGGAGAAATGTTTGCAGTCTGGCATGAATGATTATCTTAGTAAGCCCATTGAAAAAAATAAATTGGAAATGATGTTAAGAAGATGGTTCGCCTCGCAATAAATCTCGTATTCGATGTTTGAGGTAACACTACCAATCACGTGTTGAAAAATTTGTCGGTGTGAGAATTGTATCAATAGCTGCGTCAAGCTTTTCAGGGTAATCCAAAGTATAATGCAAACCTCGGCTTTCTTTACGTTGAATGGCCGAACAGATAATCAAGTCTGCCACGGTGACGAGGTTTCTTAACTCAAGCAAATCGTTACTAATGCAATAATTACTGTAGTAATCCAAAATCTCTTGTTGAAGTAAATCGACTCTATGTTTGGCTCGAGTTAAGCGCTTGTTTGTGCGCACAATTCCAACGTAATCCCACATGAATCGCCTTAACTCATCCCAATTGTGTGAAATCACAACATCTTCGTCGGAATCAATAACCTGAGATTCATCCCACTCTGGCGCATCTGGTGGTGAGGGAATATCATCAATTTTTTTATTGATATCTTCAGCGGCAGCTTGGCCATACACCACACATTCCAGCAATGAATTACTCGCCATCCTATTCGCGCCATGCAGACCCGTAAATGAAGCCTCACCAATGGCATATAACTGATTAACATCGGTCCGAGATCGTTCGTCTACCATAATACCGCCACAGGTATAATGTGCAGCGGGTACAATAGGTATGGCTTCTTTTGTGATGTCTATTCCAAAACCAAGGCAAGTTTCATATATAGTCGGGAAGTGTTTCTTGATGAAGCCTTCTTCTTTGTGGCTTATGTCCAGATAAAGATGATCAGCCCCGATACGTTTCATTTCATGGTCAATGGCACGTGCTACAATATCCCTCGGTGCAAGTTCTTCGCGTTCATCAAAACGGTGCATGAAACGTTCGCCATTTGGCAAAAGTAAATGACCACCTTCACCACGGACGGCTTCCGTAATCAGGAAGGATTTAGCTTGAGGGTGATATAAGCAAGTTGGGTGGAACTGGTTAAATTCCATATTTGCAACACGACAACCACTTCGCCAAGCCATGGCAATACCGTCGCCACTTGCTCCATCTGGGTTACTGGTATAAAGATAGGCTTTACTTGCACCCCCCGTCGCGATGACAACAAATTTAGCGCGGAAAAGTTCAACATGGTTACTTTCACGGTTTAGGACATAAGCACCAACGCAGCGGTTGCCTGGTAAAAATAATTTTTTGTGGGTAATTAAATCGACGGCTACGCGGTTTTCAAAAATAGTGACATTCTTAGCTTCAGTCACTTTTTTGCATAAGGCGGTTGAAACGGCTAAACCTGTTGCATCATCGGCATGCACTACACGTCGATGACTATGGCCACCTTCTTTTGTCAGATGAAGTTCAGTAACTTTCGTGTTATCTGAAGTCACTTTTGTAAAATCAACACCTTGCCGGCTAAGCCATTCAATACTTTTTTTGCCATTCTCAACCGTTTTTCTAACGGCATCTTCATGGCATAGGCCACCACCCGCATTCAAGGTATCTATAATGTGAGATTCAGTATCATCATCGCTTGCTAGAACAGCTGCAATTCCACCTTGAGCCCATGGCGTCGAACCACTGGAAAGACTTGTTTTAGAAATAACCGCGACAGATATGTTGCTATTGAGACACAGTGCAGTCGTTAAACCAGCAGCACCACTGCCAATAATTAGAACATCGTATTCGTAAGCTGAAGTCATTTCTAATTCTCAATTTGAAAAGTGGCATATTATTCGGGTATTGAACTGAATTGTAAACATTGAGTCTATAGTGATTGAAACTTAAGAAAAACGCTTAAAAATAAAATGCTGATGTCTTGACATTGACTTGCTATATGTCCTTATATGTAGCTAAGTAAAAAGAGTGCTCTTATCTAGTAAAAAGTCCGGTGCTACTCATAATCTGTCACTTCTTCCCGTGCCAGTTTTTTTAGATTTAACGCTCAGGATGATAGGCAATGATCAGTCAACTAAATAAAATGTTTTCAAATGTCATTACTGAGCAAATGGAGAATCTCCTTGAGTCTATGTCAGTTGTCTGACCAAACTTTACGAAAATCTACTGATAAGTTAGATCAGAAGTTAGTAGCGCGTGTTCAGAAAGGTGATCGAGCAGCGTTCGACCTTCTGTTAGTTAAGTATCAGAATAGAGTTGCATCGATTGTCTCTCGTTTTGTTGAAACACCTGAAGATATAGCCGACCTTACGCAAGAGGTTTTTATACGTGCTTTTCATGCCATCCACTCCTTGAGAGGGGATAGTGCTTTTTATTCCTGGTTATATCGTATTGCGCTTAACCATGCAAAAAGCCATCTTCATAAAAATAAGCTGAAAAAAGAGCATCAAACTAATGATAAGCCTGAAGCTCAATTAAATGACCAAAGTAAGTTATTGAATATTGAATCTCCCGAAACTATTTTAAGTAAACACCAATTAGCCGAAGGTATTCAAAATGCCCTTGCTGTTATGCCATCAGAGTTAAGCGTCGCGTTAATCTTAAGGGAGTTTGATGGTTTAAGTTATGAAGAAATTTCTAAAGTGATGGAATGTCCGGTAGGCACCATTCGCTCACGTATTTTTCGTGCTCGTGAGCTGTTAGATAATACAATAAAAAGTTTTTCAGAATGTTAAGTAATAATCCTGAAGAAGGAGTTTATGATGAATGAGCGATTGAAAGAGTCTCTTTCAGCTCTGTTAGACGGTGAAGTGAATGAGCTTGAGTTACAAAGAATTCTAAGCCAAGAAGACCGTCAAGAAGTGAGTGCTTGTTGGCAGCGTTATCATGCTGTACGAGAATGGATTCAGTTAGATTCATCATTACGTGTTAAAGTTGATATTCGCGCATCGGTAATGAATGCAATTAATAAAGATGAACCGCCTCACAAGGCATAATCTTCAATAATAGATTAGTAAGCATATGATAGAAGAACGCGCTGTGGTGATAGATACCACATTTGATTCGTCAAACTTTTCAAAAAAAATTGCCCGAGTCAAGGTGCAGCGCACGAGTTCCTGTGAGAGCTGTAGTTTAAAGTCCGGATGTGGTCAGAGCACCTTAACCAAATTATCTAGCAATCAGTGTTTGGAGCTAGATGTCGAAAATTCATTAGATGTAAAGTCAGGTGACGAGGTCTTAATTGCTATTCCTGAATCTGGTTTAATGAGTGCTTCTTTACGGGTTTATCTATTGCCACTTATATTGATGGTGCTTGGCGCGGTTCTTGGCGACGTAATAAACTCACAGAATGAAATATGGACCATGGTACTCGCTTTGTTAGGGCTTATTGTTGGTTTTTCATGGGCACGGTTTTCGAGTCAAAAACAGGCATTTGATGAAAACTTCCTTCCAAAAATGACACGAGTCATCGTTCATTCTTCAGTCATTCCAACCAAAAATTGATTTTGATACTTAATGAATTTCTTACATTGGTCTTACCGATAATTAAGTTGTAATTACCGGTTCTGACTCCACAATAACTGACGAATAAACAGTTGTGCATTATCTCTGAGGAACTTCAATATGGTGTATATATCAAACCAGGTACGCTCAATCTGGATCGTACTTTTTAGTCTTTTTCTTTTTAATATAAATGCTTACGCGGCAGATTTACCCGACTTTACAGAACTAGTGGAAGAACACTCTGAAGCCGTGGTGAATATAAGTACTGTAAGCCATGTTGATTCGAGAGCGCCATTTCAATTTCAAGGTAATATGGATCAACTTCCTGATATTTTTAAGCACTTTTTTGGTCAGCCTCAAATACCACGTCAAGATGGCCCAGCTGAACCTAAACGTCAGGCGCAATCGATGGGGTCCGGTTTTATTGTTTCTAAAGATGGAACCATTCTGACGAATAATCATGTGGTCGAAGGAGCGGATGAGATTTACGTTCGCTTTAGTGATAGAAGAGAATTAAAAGCAAAATTAATTGGTTCAGATAAACGTTCGGATTTGGCGGTTCTAAAAGTAGAAGCAGAAGATTTACCCGCCGTGAAATTAGGTCAATCAAAAAAATTAAAAGTTGGAGAATGGGTGTTTGCTATTGGCTCGCCATTTGGCTTTGATTATACCGTGACAGCAGGAATCGTTAGTGCGAAAGGAAGAAGTTTACCGAATGAAAATAATGAAAATTACGTACCTTTTATTCAAACAGATGTAGCCATCAATCCGGGAAATTCTGGTGGCCCCTTGTTCAATATGGATGGCGAAGTCGTCGGTATTAATTCACAAATATATACCCGATCAGGCGGTTTTATGGGAGTTTCATTCGCCATTCCCATAGACGTTGCAATGGAAGTTGTTGCCCAATTAAGCAGCCAAGGTTATGTATCCCGAGGTTGGTTAGGTGTTCTTATTCAAGAAGTGAATAAAGATTTAGCGGAAAGCTTTGGTTTGGATAAACCTTATGGTGCCTTAGTGGCACAAGTGGTTGAAGGCTCTCCTGCACAAAAGGCGGGCATTCAAACGGGTGATATCATTATTGAGTTTGAAGGTGAAGAGATAAACCTGTCATCGGAATTACCGCAATTAGTGGGTCGGGCAAAAGTGGGTGAAACGGTAAAATTAAAAATAGTACGAAATAAAGACACGAAGGTGATTAAGCTTAAGATTGGTGAACTGACAAATGATAAAGCCACTACTGAACAAATTCAGCCTGCCGAGCAAGCTAAAGTAAACCGTCTTAGTGTCAAAGTAGCAGCGCTTGATAAAAATGCCCTAGCGGATCTTAATATCAAGTTTGGAGTCAAAGTACTACATGTGACTGAAGGGCCAGCCAGTAAAGCAGGCATAAGACAGGGTGATGTGATCACGAGTTTAAATAATCAAACCTTTAAGAGTGTTGATGAATTTGAAAAACTTGTAGAAAGCTTGCCTAAGAAGCGGGCTGTCCCAGCTTTAATCATCCGTCGTGGTAATCCTTCATTCATCGTGATTAAAACTGAAGATTAATTATCACTGGTATATAAGGAGTTTGTATGTTGTTCCCAGACTTAGATGAAGACGCTGTTTTCTTATCAAGAAGTGACGAAAGTCAGGTCTTGGGAACGCATATGTTTCAACCCTTTATATTAGATGGTAAGGAATGGCTCTCTGTTGAACACTATTTTCAGGCGATGAAGTTTGAAACGACATCACCAGATTATTATGAAAAAATCAGACTTGCTTCAGATGCTAAGAAAGCGCGAAAATTAGGCGCAACACGCTTTAAAAAAGTAAGGTCTGATTGGAAAAAAGTAAGGCGCGTAGTCATGACACGCGCTGTCTATACCCGTTCGCATGCGCACCCAGACTCTAAAGATGCTCTACTGGAAACAGGTAAACGAAAGATCATGGAAAATAGTCAGTACGATTATTATTGGGGCTGTGGTCGTGATAGACGAGGCGAAAATATTTACGGGCAAGTGCTTATGGATGTGCGTGAAAAGTTGCTAAGTGAAGCTCAAGACTAATTAAAAAGGCCTAATATCTAGGCCTTTTTCCGTATTAGGCGTGATAAAAATGCTAAGCTAGTTTAGAAGAATGCTTCACTGGTACGCCCAAGTTAATCGCATCCATAAGGCCAAACTCTTTCAATAATTTATAGCTCTGCCAGCCCAGTACACTCACTGCGGCCATTAATCCCCCCATCATTGCACCCCCCACACCGCAGGTAAGCACATCTTGGCCGCTTAAATATAAGCCAGGAATAGTTGTTTTAGGTTTTAACCAGCTTTGTTCAAAACGTTTCGGGTTATGGTCTAAGCCATACAGTTCACCTTTCTTGTAGGCACAAAAGAACTCGGTGGATAAAGGCGTGCTGGTTTCATGGTAATCAATCTTTCCGCGTAAATGTGGGAGCTTGTCATACAAGGCTTCCAACATTCGCTGAGTGAAATGATCTTTTAATACATTATAGTCATCACCGCGTTTTCCCCAAGGCTCATCTTTCCATTTTGCGAACCACTCGTAAGGGCAGGGTGCCACAATTTCAATGGTAGATTTGTCTGGGTTGTTCTTCTGCCATTCAGGGTCTTTTGCTGCGGGGAAGGAGATGTAGACCACAGGAAAAGCTTCATCGCTATTGGCTTCAAAGCGTTCAAAAGCCTTGTTGGCATTATAATCTGGGAAGATCCAGAAATTAGTTTTCGGGAGTTTCAATTCTTGCGGGCTGGCTTTTAAACCAATATACATTCCAAGATGCGCTTTGGATGAAGTGATGGTATCAAGGTGCTTAAGGTAGCCATGCTTTTGACTGGTTTCTTCAGGAACAAGATGCTTGAAGGTGTTAATGACGCCCGCACTGCTAATAATTTTTGACGAATAGATGATGTGGTCGTCTGCCATTTTCACACCTATTGCTTTACCTTTTTCGATAACAATTTCATTTACAGAGGCATAGGTGAGAAGGTCGCCACCTGATTGCTGGATAACAGGAATAATCGTATCTGCAATTTTCCACGCGCCGCCCACTGGATAATAAGCTCCCAGTAAATAGTGCCGAGCGATTAATGCATGAATCAGAAAGCTTGATTGTTTAGGTGGTAAGCCGCAATCTCCATATTGGCCAGTAAGCACTGCTATTAACTTTTCATCGCGGGTGAGTTCGTTTAATACTTCATAGGTCGTTTTGTTTAAGTAATCGGGTAAACCGAACTTTTTAAAAAAGTTATACGGTTGACAAAGAATATTGGGCAGAAGCTTGTCCATTACTTGAAGCGGAATTAAACGACTAACATTATCTAACAGTTCAAGGTAACGTTTGATTGCCTGTTTGTCTTTTGGAAAGCGTTCAGATAAATCATTTAGAAAGGTTTCACGACCGGCTCTTAAGTTATAAATATCATCACCAAAATGAAAGCGGTCGTAATTTTCATCCATCTTCGCCCAATGAAGATTTTTATCAGATATAAAGTCGAACACTTTTCTAAGAGGTGAAGACGGGTCACCCACTTCGCCAATGTAATGGACGCCGACATCCCATTCGTAACCATTACGCGAATAACTATGGGTATAGCCACCGGCTGTATAGTGTTGTTCAAGCACCAAAACCTTTTTACCTGCTTTTGATAGAATAGCGGCAGTAGTCATACCGCCAATTCCCGAGCCAATGACAATGGCATCATAACGCTCATCGACTCGGGTAGGGCGATAACGTTTGCCAATTCTTAAGGTACTGGGCTTAGGTGTGCTTTTTGTTTTGTGGGTATATGTTGTCTCAGAATCTTGGGCGCTAGATGCGTTCTTGCTTGTCATAATCTATCCATTGTTAAAAATAATCAGCTTGTTAGAAAAGTTACCTCTATCTTACAGCGCTTGAACTGGCTTGGATCACTCTGTATCAGACTGATTAGCTATAATAAATATGATATTTACAGTGTAAAGATATATCAAGCGGATTTAATCACCTTCAGACGAATATTTTTATAAATGATTCAATAAGAGACGTGCTAGCGGAATAAGATCACTCGCCAGTAAACCTCTTTCACCAGATTCGCTACTGGCAAAGTCTGCAGCGCATGCATGCAAAGATACGGCTAATTGAAGTGCATAGTCTGGGGCAATACCTTGTGCAATTAGGCCGCCGATGAAACCGCTTAAAACATCCCCCATACCCCCAGAAGCCATGCCAGGATTACCGCATGGGCATACTGAAATATTCCCAGAGTCAGAAAAAATTAAACTACCGCTGCCTTTTAACAGAATAGTGCTGCCCCATTTTTTATGCAGGGCATTAAGCGCAGCAAGTCTATCCGCTTGGATAATAGATGGAGTTATTGTTTCGGAATCATTACTTAATAATCGGCTGGCTTCACCAGGGTG
>JBFJZQ010000058.1:0-13107 GCA_041622015.1 Oleiphilaceae bacterium | reverse complement strand
TAAACGCTCTTCATACCAGGAAAGAACAACGCCTTTACAAATCTCTTGATCACTATCTAAGTAGATAGCGCCGATAATTGCTTCTAGGGCATCAGCAATAATTGACTCACGTCTGAAGCCTCCACTTTTTAATTCTCCTCCACCCAAGTTTAGATAATCACCTAATTTAAAGTCCTTCCCAAGCTCAGCCAGTGTAACGCCCTTTACCAGCAGAGAGCGCAGGCGACTTAACTGCCCTTCCTTCGCTTTTGGAAATTTGAAATATAAGGCCTCAGCAATGACAAAACTTAAAATTGCATCACCTAAATATTCTAAGCGCTCGTTATTAGTGCTTTTAAAACTCCGATGCGTTAATGCGAGATCGAGTAATGTTTCATCGTTAAATGAATAACCTATTTTTCGCTGTAAAACACTTAATTGACCATTACTCATTTGCTACAACATACCTAAACGTAAACACATTAAAATTAAAGCTGTTTTTCTAAGGATTCTTCAAAGGAAACAATAGCGTCAACATTGCCATACATAGGTACGCGAACTTCATAATCAACATAAATTGATAAGAGATCACCTTGCTTAACAATACTTAAACCTTCTTTACTATCGAAGTCTCTCACACCATTTGTGGCTAATCTCTTTTGAAACCTAATTTTGATTTCACTCGTACTTAATTCATTTAGATCTATTTCTTTATCAAATGATTCAACAACACTTTTTATCAACCAGTAATCATAAAATGCGGGGTATAACTTAAACGCAATTGTTAACACAATCATCGCCATACCAATAAATAAGGCGACAATAGGCATTGATGCACCCTGTTGTTTTTTATAATTATTCATTCAAAGTCTCCGCAATTAATTCAAAATAATGAAGATAAATTGTGCTTGATACATAATCATTCTATGCCACCAACACGAGAAAAGCTGGGTAAAGAACCTAAAGTTGGCCAATGCATCCAAATCGCAAAGGCTTTACCGACAATTAATTCATCAGGAACTAAGCCCCAAAATCGACTATCATTACTATTATCTCGATTATCCCCCATCATAAAATAATGGCCATCTGGAATCTTCCATAATCCTTCTGCGCCTAAATTAGGATAGCGTGAAGTTTTAAATATTTGATGTTTTACATCACCTAGCTGCTCTTCAAATAATTGATTTTTTTGAAGATTCGCTATCATTTTTTCAGAGATTTTTTCGCCGTTGATGGTCAGCTCTTTGTTTTCATATTTGATCAAATCGCCAGGAACACCTACGACTCTTTTAATATAGTTGGTTTTGCCATCTTCGGGGTATTTAAATACCATGACATCACCACGTTGAGGATCACTTAATTCGACTATTTTAGTTCCCAACACAGGCAATCTGAGCCCGTATTCAAATTTGTTCACTAGAATAAAATCACCTACTTCCAAGGTAGGCAACATTGAGCCAGACGGAATCTGAAAAGGCTCGACTAGAAAAGAACGCAACACTAGTACAATGGCCAAAACAGGGAAAAAGGAGCGCGATGTTTCTATTATCCAAGGCGCTTGTGCCTCATCTGGTGTTTCAGAATATTGAGTCTCTTCACTACGTTTTGCGGCGAGCCAAACGACATCGATTAAATAAATAATCCCCGTAATGAAAGTAAGAATGACGAGAATTAATGGAAAATCAAAGTCCATAAGGGCCTCTAGTTAGTTTCTGCTTCTATCAGAGTCTATTAAAAAATTAGCTGTCTATTTTAAGAACGGCCATGAAAGCTTCTTGGGGTATTTCTACACTGCCAACCTGTTTCATCCGTTTCTTACCTTCTTTTTGTTTCTGTAGTAATTTCTTTTTACGACTCACATCACCGCCGTAACATTTAGCTGTCACATTTTTTCTTAAGGCTTTTACTGTTTGACGGGCAACAATTTGACCACCAATAGCGGCTTGAATGGCAACATCAAACATCTGCCTAGGAATTAACTCCTTCATTTTTTCTGTCAGCAAGCGACCTTTTGTGTGGGCATTATCTTTATGGATAATTAATGCTAAGGCATCTACTTTTTCACCATTTATTAATACATCTAATTTAACAAGGTTTGATGTTTGAAAACGTACAAAGTGATAATCAAGTGATGCGAAACCGCGACTCACGGATTTAATTCTATCGAAGAAGTCTAAAACTACCTCATTCATCGGCAACTCATATCGCAAAGATACTTGTCCACCTAAGAATTGCATATCTTTCTGTACACCGCGTTTTTCAACACATAAGCTAATGACATTACCTAAGTAATCTTGCGGAACAAGAATATTCGCTTCAACAATGGGTTCACGCATTTCATCAACTGAGCCAGGATCAGGTAGTCGAGAAGGATTATCCACCTTAATGGTTTCGCCGTTACGAAGTAATAACTCATAAATTACAGTCGGCGCGGTTGTTAAAAGATCAAGATCATATTCTCGTTCTAGCCTCTCTTGGATAATCTCCATATGGAGCATACCCAAGAAACCACACCTAAAACCAAAACCTAGCGCTTCAGAGGTTTCAGGCTCATATTGCAAAGAAGCATCATTAAGGGTTAATTTATCAAGCGCCTCTCGGAAGCTTTCATAATCATCAGAGCTAACAGGAAATAACGCCGCATACACTTGAGGTTGTACTTTTTTAAAACCTGGCAGCTGGGCGACATCAGGAGTTTTAGCATGCGTGATCGTGTCACCAACCGGTGCACCATGTATATCTTTGATTCCCGCAACAATAAATCCTACTTCCCCAGCTTTCAGAATATTTGTTTCTTTACGTTTAGGCGTGAAGACACCTACAGAATCGACAAGGTGGGATTTACCTGTCGATTTAATGTAGATTTTATCGCCTTTTTTGATGGAGCCGTGTTTAACACGGACTAAAGAAACAACGCCCAGATAGTTATCAAACCAAGAATCGATGATTAAACTTTGCAGAGGCGCATCTATTTCGCCTTCTGGAGGAGGTATAATTTTAACAATAGCTTCAAGAACGTCTTCTATGCCCATTCCGCTTTTAGCACTACACGGAATAGCACCGCTAGCATCGATACCGATAATATCTTCAATTTCTTTTTTAACCCGATCAGGGTCTGCCTGTGGTAAATCCATTTTATTCAAAACAGGCAGTACTTCTAGGCCTTGTTCTATCGAGATATAACAATTTGCAACTGATTGCGCTTCAACGCCCTGACCTGCATCAACAACTAATAAAGCGCCTTCACATGCAGACAACGATCGAGAAACTTCATAAGAAAAATCGACATGCCCAGGTGTATCAATAAAATTCAATTGATAGGTCTCACCGTCGTTTGCGGTATAATCTAGTGTCACACTTTGTGCTTTGATCGTAATACCGCGCTCTCTTTCTATATCCATAGAGTCGAGAACCTGAGCTGACATTTCCCTAGCGGTTAAGCCACCACAAACTTGAATAAAACGGTCTGCTATTGTTGATTTGCCATGATCTATATGTGCAATGATAGAAAAATTACGAATATTATTAAGATTACTCACAGGGCCTGCTTACTCTAAAACGTTGTATTTGGTCACAAAGAACTATTGATATTCTAACCTATTGATTTTCAATAGGCCGGAAACTAATAAACAAAGTCTGCATTGGACAGTATTTTGATTCTCAAAACTGCGCATTCTAATGGATTTACACGGGCTTTGCGATGACTGTTTTTAATCCGAGCATGAGCGTTGCTTTAAAAATGACTCGATATAGGGAACAAGAATACTATCACCATTAAACTCGCCATCCAGCACAGAAATAAAGGTATAAACACCAACTAATTTACGATTCAGAAATACAAATTCTTTTGGGGGGACTTTAAAATAACGACTAATGGCAGACATAGCTGCTCGCCTGGCAATACGGGTAGGTAAATTACTTTTTTTCCAACAGTACTCACCGGATTCATTAAAAGATTCTGGCCCGGCAAGTGGTTTATTTTTAGCAAGCGGTTCAAGAACAGCGATACACACTTTGGCAAATTCATCCAATACAGATTGAGGCCAATCGCTTTTCATGAAATTTAATTCAATACCACCCTGGATGACACCTTCGACATCCTCATAAAATGAAGAGCAAATCATCTGGCAAACGGGGTTTATAAAATGCGGAGGGTATTTCTGGACGGCCCCAAAATCTAACAAAACAATCTTATCTAGCTCATCTGAATCAGATATTCTAATTCGGTAATTTCCAAAGTTGGGATCAGTTTGAATTTCATGCCAAACAAACAATTCCTCTAGAAATAATGACAGTGCAGCTTTGGCTAAATTATTTTTTCGCCGCTGGGGAAGACAACTTACCTTTGAACTTGAAACATTTTCACCAGTTTCAAAACTAGTTGCTAAAACTGTGTTTGTGGAAAACTCAAAATACACTTTAGGAACAATAAAACGCGCGTCATTTCTTAACATAGATGAAAAATGGGCGGTGGTTTCTGCCTCCAAGGTATAATTAACCTCCCGGTGCATCATTTTACGCACCTCTTCCAACCAGTCATCGAACGCTGGTCCAAAAGAAACAAGTCGTGCTAACTTCAATAAGTGCGCAACACCATTGAGGTCAGAATCTATTGATTTTGCAACACCAGGATACTGAACCTTAAGACAGATAATTTCACCTGTCGCTTTAATAACAGCGTTGTGAACCTTCCCTAATGATGCAGTACCTATTGGCACTGTCTCTATATCAAGACAACTTAGTTTTTTTTGACCTAATTCGCTTAATAAAGCCTCATAAATGATTGGCCAGTCTAAAGGCAGGGTATTTTCTTCAAGAGTATGCAGTGCTTCAGTGACTTCAGGTGGCAAAAAGTGCTCACCATATAATGCCATTACCTGACCAATCTTAACAACGCTACCTTTGAGCTTCCCCAACTCGCCAACCAAAAAAACAGCTTGTTCAGACAATACTCTTTTACGAGTTTCAGCTCTTTTTTCTTTTGAAGAGAATAAAGAGCTTGTCATATGACCGGCCATTTTTGTTCCCACCATTAAGCCAGCCTTGGTTAAACTCAACCTTCTTTCAAAACTACCCGTTTTAATTGGAGAAACCGTTTTTTTAGGTTTATTTGATCTAGGTTTATTAGGCATGGGATTAGGCTGTTGGCAGCGCCTCTCCTTTAGCTTGTTTATCTGCGTGGTAAGATGATCTGACTAAAGGTCCGCTCGCTACATGTTTAAATCCGAGCGATTTTGCCACGCGCGCCAATTCATCAAATTCATCAGGCGTGACAAATCGTTCTAGCGCCAGATGACTCTTGCTTGGCTGTAAGTACTGACCTAATGTAAGCATATCAACGTCATGAGCACGCAAATCTTTCATGACCTGTTCGACCTCTTCAAGGGTTTCTCCAATACCCAGCATCAGACCAGACTTAGTGAGGACATTTGGAGCCAGCGCTTTGTAGGCTTTTAATAATTTGAGGGAATAGTCGTAATCGGAGCCCGGCCTTACTTTCTTATAAAGTGAAGGGACTGTTTCCAGGTTATGATTGAAAACATCAGGCGGTGTATCTTTTAGAATGTCGACGGCTACTTCCATCCTCCCTCTAAAATCAGGCACCAAAACTTCTATTTGAATATCCTCACAACGCGTTCTAATTTCTGTAATACAATTGGCGAAATGCTGAGCACCACCGTCTCGTAGATCATCACGATCAACAGAAGTAATCACTACATAATTTAAAGCCATATCTGCTATTGCAACTGCAAGCTCTTGAGGCTCATTACTTTCTAAAGGATTCGGCCGACCATGTGCAACATCACAAAACGGGCAACGACGCGTGCAAATATCACCCATAATCATAAAGGTTGCAGTGCCTCCACCAAAACACTCACCTAAATTTGGACACGATGCCTCTTCGCAAACACTATGAAGCTTATGTTTTCTCAATTTCTTTTTTATTTCATCAATCTTTGGCGTCGCAGGGACTCGAACCCTGATCCAATCCGGCTTGCGAAGCATTTTTTCAGTCGGAATTACCTTGACAGGGATTCGGGCAACTTTTTCAGCACCGCGTAATTTCTCACCCTGTATCACTTTGTGCTTTTCTTTAGGTGAAGAGTCTTTGGCAGTTTGGATCACTTTAAGCTCATCGTTGTTCATTAAACATAGCTCTCATAGAGTTTCTTCATAAGTCATAACGATGTCGTCATAACCAAAGGCAGATTGAATTTCATTTACAAGGCATCCCGCCACTCGTTCTAGAGCAACATTGGGTTCAAAATCTTTTAGCTGAATCATTTTTAAGTCTTTATGGCCGCAAGGGTTTATTCTTTCAAAAGGTTCAAGATCCATATCAAGATTTAAACTTAAACCATGAAAAGACTTACCTTTTCGTATTCTTAATCCTAATGATGCAATCTTATCATCTTCAACATAAACACCCGGGGCATCGCTGCGAGTTGATGCTTTTACACCATATTTAGCAAGCGTCTGAATAAGAGCTATTTCTATAAAGCTAACTAGTTGCCTGGGCCCAACATTAAGACGTACGATATCTAGCATTAAATAAACAACGAGCTGACCTGGGCCGTGATAAGTAACTTGACCGCCTCGGTCGACATTGATGACAGGTATATCACCTGGAGCAAGAACATGCTCAGCTTTACCTGCCTGGCCTTGGGTAAATACTGGTTGATGCTGCAAAACCCATATTTCGTCATCTGTCTGATCATTTCGTTCATCCGTAAATACTTGCATCGAGCGCCACGCATGTTCATATGGCTGAAGACCGTGAAACATTTTTACATGTAAATGACGGCCTTTCGCAGGCAATTCAGAAGCTTTTTCAGTCACATCACTCTCCACTCATCTTTGGTTAAGATTATAAAACCATTTTAATATGATCAGAAGCAATCAGATCTTGATGAATGCTTTTAAGTTGATCCTCACCCGTGGCAAATATAGAAAACCTTACAGAAACAAAAGTGCCGTTCCTACTTGGATTTAAGACTATAACTGAATCATCTATATCCGGCGCATGTATACGCACGATATCTAACACAATTTTTTTTAAGTCCACGTGATTTGATCCGATAGCCTTAATAGGATAATCACATGGAAATTCAATTTTAGGAGCACTATCTTCCATACTTCACCTTAAGAAAATAAGCCAATAAAGA
The DNA here is from genome assembly GCA_041622015.1 of Oleiphilaceae bacterium. Classification (GTDB taxonomy): domain Bacteria; phylum Pseudomonadota; class Gammaproteobacteria; order Pseudomonadales; family Oleiphilaceae; genus PZPK01. Next base: position 5,962 of record JBFJZQ010000058.1, on the reverse strand, counting down.
ATAACTTAATTGAGTCCCAGACACGCTTAAAAAAGCCTGCTTCAGGAACAGGTTCCAATGCGACTAAAGCTTCGGATACAACGACTTCGCCTTTGAGCGTGACCTCTAATTGACCTATTTTCTGACCAACACTGAGTGGTGCTTTTACAACAGGCTCGACTAATAACTCTGCTTTTAGTTCACTCTTTTGATCACGCGGAATGGTAATAACAACATCTTTAGCTAACCCTAACTGGACTGAATCAGCTAGGCCTAACCACACAGGTGATTCAATTAATGACTCGCCAGCGTTATATAAATTATGCGTTTCAAAGTATCTAAACCCATAGTTGAGTAATTTTTGGCTCTCTTGAGCTCGAGCGTTTTCGCTCTTTGTTCCCATAACGACGCTAATCAAACGCATACCATCACGTTCTGCAGAAGCTACCAAGCAATAACCCGCCTCTTCTGTATGACCTGTTTTTAAACCATCAACACTTTTGTCCCTCCATAACAATCTATTTCTATTTGGCTGTCTGATATTGTTATAAGTAAAATATTTTTCAGCATATAGCTTATATTGTTCAGGGTAATTATTAATAATTGCTTTCGCTAAAATAGCTAAATCATAAGCCGTAGAATAATGATTTTCAGAAGGTAAACCTGTGGCATTTTCAAAATTTGTGTCTTTCATGCCCAGCAATCTGGCTTGCTGATTCATAATATCAGAAAAAGCCAACTCACTTCCTGCAACAAATTCTGCTAAGGCAATACTTGCATCATTACCAGACTGAATAATGACGCCTTTCAAGAGGTCTTCCAAAACTACCTTGGTACCTTCTTTTATAAACATTTTAGAACCGCCTGTTTTCCAAGCTTTTACACTAACAGGTACTTCGTCATATAAATTAATCCGGCCTTCCGCGACTTCATGTTCTACAATATATGCCGTCATCATTTTAGTTAAACTTGCTGGCGGTAATCGCGTATGACTGGCTTCTTCAATCAAGATATTTCCACTGGTTGCATCCATAAGTATATAGGAACTCGCAGATACCTGAGGGGCAGACGGTATTAATGCAGGTGAAGCGGTAACAAGTATCGGTAAAAAGAGCGATATAAAAATAACAAATTGAGAAATTAGTGAGGATTTAACGTGCTTTATAACCATCTTAAAACCTAATTAGCAGTAATGAAGGAGGAAAATACGGTGTGGGAGTTTACATGATTATGTGGAGCTATTCATCCATCGAATATTGGATTCAGATGACAAACAAGTAATTATAGCGCCTATATATTTCTTGCAGACAAGGCTCTTTGAATAACCTGAGCTCCAGAAAAACCTCTATTTTTTAGAAGCTTAAGAGATGCTATCGCATCACTTTCATTTGTAAAAGGCCCTACTCTTACTCGATGAATGACTGCACCACCAACAGCATCACTTCCAATAAACACTTCAGGTAAATTTTCAACACCTTCGAGCTGATGTAACACTTTTTCTGCTGACTGCTTCAATGAAAAAGCAGCAACCTGAATAAAATGAACGACCTGATCTTGAGGGGACTCGTTACCTGAATATGTATTAAGAGACCCTGGTTCTAATTGTATAAGCTCTACTTTAACGCGCGCCGTCCCTTTTTTTGCATACCCAAGCTTGGTTGCTGCTGCATAGGATAAATCAATAACGCGCCCTTTATGAAACGGCCCTCTATCATTTACTCGCACGATAATTTGCTTATTATTCTCAAGATTGGTTACTTTCACATAACTTGGTATTGGCAAATTCTTATGAGCAGCGCTCATGGCATACATATTATAAATTTCACCATTTGATGTTAACTCGCCATGAAATTTGAGGCCATACCATGAAGCATAACCCTCCTCAACAAAGCCTTTAGCGGTATCTGCAATATGATACTTTACACCTCTAACGACATAGGGAGATTTGTTACCTTGCCTTGAAATAGGCTCCCAAACGGGGATGGCATCTGGCACGTCGCTAGCATCAAAAACTCCTTTTGGGCCGACATCATGCTCCATAGAATATCTTGACTTAGTCGAGCAGGATATGACAACAAAGGCACACAGAAGAATCACAATTGCCCGACTATAAAATTTTGTTAGCATAAACTTCACTGCGGCAGACCAAGCTCTTTAGCCAGCTGATAAACGGCCATTGCATATAGATGGCTATGATTATATCGGGTGATGACATAAAAATTATCCAATGTTAACCAATTTTCTTCGCCACTTTCCAAAACATAGTTTTGTATCTTGGCCGCATCATCAGATGACAAAGTAGCCGGAACCTTAATACCTGATTTGCGCATATCACCAATTAAGAAACCGGGCTTGAGCCCCTTCGCTGTATAGTCGGTATAGTTTCTACCCAAGTCTTTTTCGGATAATAAAAATGCAACGGGCTTACCCGATACCCATTTATGTTCAGAAAAATAGTTAGCTACACTACCAATAGCGTCCACTGGGTTTGTCAAAATGTCAGCCACTTTATCACCTTCAAAATCTATTGCGTAATGACGATAGCTACTCGGAATAAATTGCCCATACCCCATTGCTCCGGCATAAGAACCTTTCATTTCATTGATATCAAAACCTTGCTCCTTAGCCAGCAACAAAGCATGTTTCAATTCAGAGCTAAAAAACTTTGATCTCGGTGGATAATCGAAGCCTAGTGTTGAAAGCGCATCAATTACCCTATAACTACCCTTGTTCTGACCATATCTTGTTTCAACACCAATAATAGCGGCGATTATCTCTTTTGGAACACCAAACTGTTTTTCTGCACGTAGCAAATCCTTTAGATACGTTTCGATAAATGCTTGACCTTTCTCTATACGATCTTTTGTTATAAAGATTTTTCTGTATTCGAACCATTCAAGCCTTTTCTCAGCTGGTCGAGCAATAGCTTCAAGAATACTGTCTTTTTTTTCTGCACCCGCAAATATGGCAGTTAATGAAGCTTTATCAAAGCCGTGCTCTTTCACAAGAGAATCAATCAACTCTATTGCTTTTTCATGCTTAGAGTAATCTGCATAGGAAAGCTGAGGCACTTGAATTACAACCAAGAGCAAGAGGAAAATAATATTTTGATTTATTCGATAAAGCATAAATGTACGATCCCTAGGTATCATTATTATAAAATTTAACGAGTTAGCATTTTACGGTGTGTATGCACCGACATTAGCACGCCAAAAGCAGCCATTAACGTTACAGCCGAAGTCCCACCATAACTGACTAGAGGTAGAGGCACCCCCACAACAGGTAGAATGCCACTTACCATTCCGATATTCACAAAAACATAGATAAAAAAGGTTAACACAAGTCCACCCGACAGGATCCTACTGTACGAATCTTGGGCTTTCAGAGCAATATATAATCCTCTGAAAATAATTAATAAATAGACAGCTAACAGACCGAGTACACCAATGAAACCAAATTCCTCTGCACAGACAGCGATAATGAAATCCGTGTGACTTTCAGGCAAAAAATCAAGTTGAGACTGCGTACCATTTAACCAGCCTTTTCCCCAAAAACCTCCAGAACCAATGGCAGTTTTAGATTGAATGATATTCCAACCGGAACCTAAAGGATCACTTTCAGGATTTAAAAAGGTAAGTACTCTTTGACGCTGATAATCATGCATTATGTACATCCAAAGAATAGGCGCAAATGCAGCCACAACCGCAGCAAAACCGGCGACCATTCGCCAGCGTAAACCAGCAAAAAGCAGCACAAATATTCCCGCACTGGCGATTAACAATGAAGTCCCTAAATCCGGCTGCTTCAATATTAAAACGACAGGCACAAATACAATAATTAAAGAAATAATAACTACTTTCAGGCTCGGCGGTAAATATCGACTCGATAAATACCAAGCAACCATCATAGGCACGATCAACTTCATAAACTCTGAAGGCTGAAATCTCGGCATTCCCGGCAATTGCAACCAGCGCTGCGCACCTTTTGCACCTACCCCGAAAAATAAAACCCCTACCAATGCAACTAGCCCTAGAATAAACAGCCAAGGCGACCAACGTTTATAGACAATAGGGTCAAGCTGAGCAAGCACTATCATCACCACAAAGGCTGCTGACAACCTGAATAGTTGACGCTCAACATGTTCTGAACTTTGGCCGCTGGCGCTGTAGAGAATACCCAAGCCAATAGCACACAATAGAATCAACAAAAAAAGCAAAATAGGATCAATATGTAAACGATAAAAAATATTCACGCCACCAGATAGGTGATGATGAACTCCGGGCATTTGTCTAAGAAAATCGCGACTCACAAATCTACCCCAACATCATCCTGAGAATTTATTTTTAGTATCCATTCATCAAACAGACCTCTTGCTATAGGTGCTGCATTGCTACCACCGCCACCTGCGTTTTCAACTATAATTGCAAGGGCTATCATAGGATTATCAACAGGCGCAAAACCAATAAATAGAGCATGATCACGATGTCTTTCTATCAAAGCTTCAGCATCATACTTCTCACCCTGTTTGATACCTACAACCTGAGCCGTTCCTGTTTTTCCTGCCATTTTATATTTAGCTTTATGCCCACTAGATCGAGCTGTACCTCTGCTGCCATGCATTACCTCCGTCATTGCGTCAATGACGAAATCTACACTCTCTATATTATTCGGCTCAAAAGGCTCTACGGTAAGCTCAGTTTTAATCGGATTAGTCAATTCAAGCCCTTCCGCAGACTTCATACTTTTCAAGAATCGTGGAGCCATCCACCTTCCTCTATTTGCAAGCATCGCAGTAGCAGAAGCTAATTGAAGTGGCGTGGTGAGAAAGTAACCCTGGCCAATAGAAAAATTGAGGGAATCTCCAGGATACCAAGCTTGACCCTTCATAGCACGCTTCCATTCACGACTTGGTAAGATACCGTCTCGCGCCTCCGCTACATCTAGCGACGCATTAACACCAAAACCGAAATAAGATAGGTATTGAGACATTTTATCGACCCCCATCTTAAACCCGAGCTCATAAAAATAAGTATCGCAAGATTCCACTATTGCGCTTTCAAGATTAACGCGACCATGCCCTTCACGCTTCCAATCTCTATAAATTCGCTCATCTTTTTCTAAACGATACCAACCCTTATCCCAAATCGTATAACTCTTTGTGGTTGTTCTGGTTTCTAACCCTGCCAAAGCAATGATGGGCTTTATAGTAGAACCTGGCGGATATTGCCCTCGTAAAGCACGATTAAACAATGGCAAATCTAATGACTCACGCAGTTCTGCATATGATTTGTAGTCAATTCCGGTGACAAAGGCATTGGGGTCAAAACTAGGCGTACTAACGACTGCCAATAACCCCCCCGTACTCGGCTCAATTGCTACGACTGCACCTCGCCTATCACCCAGTAATTCTTCTGCTTTTTTTTGAAGAGTTGAATCCAAGTACAAAGTGAGGTCATTTCCAGGGATTGGATTATGCTTTTCTAGTATGCGTAATACACGGTTACTCGCATTGGTTTCCGCTGTTTGAAACCCAACACGTCCATGCAGTTCATCTTCATAAAACTTCTCTAAACCTAACTTACCAATGTAATTCGTGGCAGAATAATTTTGCTCATCCACCTGAGTAAGATCTTTTTCACTAATTCTGCCAACATAACCTAAAGAGTGTGAAGTTGATGCGCCAAGCGGATAAAAACGCGCTAATTCTGACTGAACCTCAACACCTTTAAGCTCATGTCGACGAACTTCAATCATGGCAATTTCTTGATCGCTCAACTTACTTTTTAAAGATATTGCCTGAAAGGGCCTGCGACTTCTTTGTAAACGCCGTTTAAAACGCTCAACCTGACTTTCTGTAATATCAATAAGTTGAGAAATTTTGTAAATCGTGCCGTCCATATATTTAACATATTCAGGAACAATAGAGACACTAAATACCGGTTGATTGTCAGCTAGAATTTCACCATTACGATCGAAGATAAGC
>JBFJZQ010000057.1:0-13214 GCA_041622015.1 Oleiphilaceae bacterium | reverse complement strand
TTTGCTCATTGGGTGCCGCTTTGATGTTAAATTAAGCTAATTTTCTGCTAGCGTAATTTGAAATTTGTTTTTTAAGTGTAAACAGTTTAAGGAAGTATTTTCAGCTTCCTTCGCGTTTATTTTATTTTTTTCTTGCAACTAAAGTGTTGGCCAAAGAGAATCAAAATCATCATCGTTGTCATGCTCTCTCGTGTCATGAGCCGGTTTCTGGTTTGGTTCTTTTATATTGGCATGCTCTGATAACTCAAATTGGCTAAAACTGCCTGTCGCAGACACTCTTTTCTCTAACTGACATTTTCCTTCAGCATCCGCAAATTTGATGGATACTTTCTGCCCGGACTGAAAAGGAAGTCTAGGGGTAATTAATGTCGCAGCTTGGCCGATGGCACTTATTTCTGGAAGCAGCAAGCCTCTTAAATACTCGCTTGGGTCACCCGTTTTATGAAGTAATTGGACACCACAAGGCTTGGCGTTTGGTGCGAGTAATTCAATGCCTAACTGAGTACCAGATTGTTTGATGTGTCTGATCCATCTTATCACAGCGATTCGCCAAGGCTGTTTAGAATTTTCGCGAATAGACAGAATTTCACCTGCTTGAATATTACTTGGAATGTCACCTTTCCATTGCAAACAGTAACCGCCGGGGCTGGTATTGACTAAGGGAACTTCATAATTCGGGTAAGCATCTGTTTGTTCGGCAGTCCCAGGACGATGGAACGATATTGGCGCATCTGAAGGTGTGGTCGCTTGTCGGCCACCGCCATCATAAGCATCAGACCAGGCATCTTTACGTATTGTTTGGGTTAGGAAAATATTACTGTCGCTTTCTGTACCGCTGGTATTGCTTTTTAGCATTTGGGTATGAAAAGGTACTTTCCCAGAAGAAAAATAATGCGAAGCACTTAAGCCAATACATAAATTTAAAGCCCCCTCGTTTGCTATACGTTTGAAGCTTCGTTTAGTTAACACACCAAAGGCTTGGTTAAGGTGATTTAGTAAAATGTCACTGACATTTTTAGGCACACTTAATACTTCACTGGGTAGTCTATCTGTCAGGTCTTGATTTGATGGGTCTGTCAGGTTGAGGTATTCATGAATGCGTTCCACTAAATCAGATGTATCAAAGCCATAGTGATGAGATGAGCCGTTGCTCATCAAGCTTTTATAACGAGGCGTGCTGTCTTGCGCCATGTTGACAATAAACACTGAAGAATCCACTTTGTCCGCAGCAATTTCAACAAAGTCTGACCAGAGTTCAAAAAGATCAAATGCAATTTGAATGTCATTTTGTCTAAGTTGGTTTGGTCTAGAACAGTTTAATAATAGGTTTCGCTTATAAGGCTGATCGATTCTAGTTTCAGTTTGGTATTTATTCTGAGAATCTTTTACCTTGTATTTCAGTAAATTCATGGCTTCTGCAAAGACATAGGTGCGATGCATTTCTAACCAAATATTTTTAGGTGTCGCCGTATATAGTTGGCAAGAACGAAGAATAACTTGTCCGTACTCAGAAAATAATCGATGCGCTGCGTGTACAAAATTCTTTTTCTGTTTTTCATTATTTAAATTGGCGGCACTTTCAATAAGAACAATTTTATAACCAGTCGCAAGATGGATTTGAATGGCTTGCGCTAAATTGGCAATTTTCTGCTGTTTTTCGGGCAGTACCACAGATTGATTAAGGAAATGTTTTGACAGCTCTTTGCAAACATACTCAATTGGCGAACGCAGGATTTCTAGTAGCTGCGTGCGTAGAATAGGAGCAATAGCTAATTTGTTAAATTCAATAATGGCTTGATAAAGTTGGCGAGAAATCTCCCCGACATTGGCAAGTGGTAGATTATCCACCCAGACTTTGAAACCCGCAGGGCTTGGATCAGCAAAGGAAAGGCTGATAAGTGTTTGATCTGGAATGGATAAGTCCAATTTAAGTTCTGAGCCAAGCATTATTTTTTCCTAATTAACTTTGGTAACTGTATTGGCGTAGCTTCTTTTCAGAAAGACGAGTTCTTTGAAAAATTGAATCACCACGCTAGGCGTACAGAGTGTTTATAAAGCTCATAGTTCGCTTATAAATAGCATAGCAGGGATTCTATTATTGTCTTGATTTAATGAGATAAAGTCTTCATTCAATTGTGAAAATACGTCACAACTTTACTTAGTGTTTAAACGTTCTCATATTATTTGATGTATTCATACTCCAAATTTACAAGTGTTTTAGATGTTTTACCCGGAACTTCGACACTCAGTCGCGGCACTAAATAGCCTGGCAGCATGCTTTGAAGGTTTCTATAGAGTTTTTTAGCTTCAAGAACAGGAACGTCAAAATGCGCCGCGCCAGAGACAGAATCCAACAAGAATAAATAATATGGCATTATACCCAGGTCAAATAATGCTTTGCTGAGTTCACTTAGTATTGAGGCTTTATCATTCACATTTTTCAGTAATACCGATTGATTTAAAAGTGTAATGTTTGCTTCTTTTAGTTTGTTGAATGTAGGACGAAGGTCATCACCAAGTTCATTTGGGTGATTACAGTGGGTAACGATTACCAAAGGAGTGTTAAGTGCTTTCAGCCCTGACAATAACTCACGATCAAGTCGTTCTGGAAGTGATGTTAACATACGTGTATGAATTCGAATTCTTTGAATATGCTTAATGGCATCCACTTCGTTCAGAAGCCAAATAAGAGATTGATTTGATTGAATGAGCGGGTCACCACCACTAAAAATCACTTCATCAATTTGCGGGTTTGAACGAATATAGTCCAGAGCAGCCTGCCAATCGGAGCGTGATTGACGATGCTCGTTATAAGGGAATGTCCGTCTGAAACAATACCGGCAGTTAATTGCGCAGGTTGAGCTGGCGATTAGCAGCACTCTATTTTCATATTTATGAAATAAGCCTTGAACCGGGGTGTAGTTTTTTTCATCTAAAGGGTTGTCGCTAAAGCCAGGTACTTTAAGAAATTCTCTATTCTGAGGCAGTATTTGCAAAAGTAAGGGGTCCGAAGGGTCGCCCTTTTTGATTTTCTTGAGATAGCCATTTGGGACACGTAATTCAAATAGTTGTTCAGCTTCTGAATTGGCTAAAGGGTGAGATTTTAATTCTACATAAGCGAGTAATTCAGCACATGACATCTTGCTTTGGCTTAAGAGTGACTTCCAGTCAGATCTTGCTACGTAACTTTCGACAGAAGTGGTGGATAGTTGTATCATGTGCGCCTTTAAAAAGTCAGGAAATTGGTTGCCAGAAAAGTGTATCTAGCTAAGTCTACACCTAGCAAGAAGTTTTTCTCAGTCAAAAGTACGATTACATTCCAAACAATCATATACAAATAAGACTGCTTAGGTGAGGAAACATGGCTAATTATTCTACCAGTGAATTTCGTTCAGGTTTAAAAGTGATGTTAGATGGCGACCCTTGTGCCGTCATTGAGAACGAATTTGTTAAACCGGGAAAAGGTCAGGCCTTTAACAGGGTTAGATTACGTAACCTTGCAACAGGTCGCGTTTGGGATAGAACCTTCAAATCGGGTGAAAGCCTTGAAGCGGCTGATGTTATGGATCATGAGATGGAATACCTGTATACCGATGGTGAATTCTGGCATTTTATGATGGTCGATGGTTCATTCGAGCAGTTTGCGGCCGACCAAAAAGCAGTAGGGGATTGTATTAAGTGGTTAAAAGAGCAGGAAAAGTATGTTGTTACCCTTTATAACGGCGCACCTTTGTCTGTCACACCGCCAAATTTTGTCGAGCTGGAAGTGATTGAAACTGATCCCGGTGTAAAAGGTGATACCGCTCAAGGCGGTACTAAACCTGCAAAATTTGCGACGGGCGCTTCAGTAAACGTACCTTTATTCGTGAACATTGGTGAAGTGTTAAAAATTGACACGCGTTCTGGTGAATATGTGAGCCGAGCTAAATCTTAGTTTTTTGGTTTAATAAGCAATTAAATAAAGATCAAAAATATGTCTCACTCTAAGCAAAATCAGCTTCCTCAATGGAAACCAAGTTGTAGCTTAGAGGCAATGAAAGCGCGTGCCGAAGTATATGCTTCGATACGCGCTTTTTTTTATGACCGAAATGTGCTGGAAGTTGAAACGCCATTGCTTAGTAAATCGACGGCAAGCGACCCTTTTTTAGCAAGTGTTCCGGTTAGTTTAACGATCTCAAATGGCTTGGCTGCGCAGCCATACTTCCTTCATACCTCGCCAGAGTTTCCCATGAAACGGTTGCTCGCAGCGGGTTCTGGTTCTATTTATCAACTGTGTAAAACCTTTCGTAATGCTGAAACCGGTCTACGACATAACCCGGAATTCACCATGCTTGAATGGTATCGACCCGGTTTTGATATGAATCAATTGATGGACGAGGTGAGTGAGTTAGTATCGGATGTATTAAAAACACCAGCACTGAAAGCAGAAAAACTTTCTTATCGCGAGGCCTTTTTGAGGTATCTAGATATCGACCCTTTCTTGGCGTCTGACGAAGAGTTGATGGCCCTCGCTAAAGATAAGACGGGGTATACAGTTAGTCCAGAGATGTCGTCTGACTCCAGCCGGGATGATTATTTGAATTTGCTCTTAAGCATCTGTATCGAACCAAAATTAGGGCTAAATGAACAAGGTGAGATGGAACCGGTGTTTCTGCATGGCTATCCACCCTCTCAAGCGTCACTAGCAAAACTGAAGAGAGATGCGTTTGGGCAGGAAATAGCGGAGCGTTTTGAGCTCTATATTAAGGGTTTGGAAATCGCCAATGGCTATTTTGAATTAACCGATACCGACGAACAAAGATGGCGTTTTGAGCAAGACAATAACCAGCGAAAGTCGCTGGGTTTGGATCTTATTCCTTTGGATGAAAATCTATTAGCTGCATTGAATGAAGGCATGCCTTCATGTTCGGGCGTTGCTTTAGGAGTAGATCGTTTACTAATGGTTAAACTCAAGGCCTCGAGCATTGGGGAAGTGATCAGCTTCCCCATTTCTCGCGCCTAAAACAAGCCTTACTTTTAGGGCTGTATTTTTCCGAAGGTTTCACCCATCTGCACATTAGAACCGGCTTGCAGGCTTTCAATAAACTTGGCTTTATTTTCTGGGAAGGCTAGAACAACAGTCGAGCCTAATTTGAAACGACCCATTTCTGCACCTTTTTCAAGGGTGATTTGCTCACTTGTATCATAGCGCAAGCTTTTAACTTCTCTTTTTAGTGGCGCGACTAAACCAGACCAAACAGTTTCAATGCTGGCCACAATCATGGCGCCGACCAAGACTACGGCCATTGGGCCGAGTTCGGTATCGAATATTGCCGCAACGCGCTCATTACGCGCAAACAAACGCGGTACGTTTTCAGCCGTAACCGGGTTGACGGAAAAAAGCTTACCCGGAATATAAATCATTTCTTTCAAGGTGCCGGTAATTGGCATATGAATTCGGTGATAGTCTTTAGGTGCAAGATAAATGGTTGCAAAGTCACCGCCCATAAAAGGTTGTGCGCGCTCTTCGTCACCGCCTAATAATTCAACTAAGCTAAAACTTTGCCCTTTCGCTTGAAAGATTTGCCCTTGTTTGATCGCACCAAGTTGACTAATCGCACCGTCGACAGGTGAAATAATAGACTGTTTGTCGGTGTCAATGCTGCGAGCATCCGCTTTGAGGGAGCGCGTAAAAAAATCATTAAAATGTTTGAATTCTTCTGGGGACTGCCTTTCCGCCTCGCTCATATTGACGCCATACTTATCAATAAACCATGAAATTAAGGCGTTTTTAAATTTTGGATGTTCGCACTCTGCGATTTTGCCGGCACCTCGAGAAATTAAATGTTGAGGGGCTAAGTATTGGCTATAAACGAAAAGGTTATTCAAATTCATGGTGATCTATAATCTCAAAAGTGATGATGTATTTGGCGAAATTCTATCTAGTTGTATTATTAAACTTATTCTACGGGTGTTTCAGGCAGGTTGCCCCATTCGCCCCAAGACCCTGGATAGGCTTTAATTGATTTAAACTTTAGCAGCTTGCCAAGTAAGTATGTCAAGCCAGAACGATGATGACTTTGACAATGGGTAACCGTGTCTTTATTCGGCGAGATACCAATGGCTTTTAACTCAGCTAATACCTGATCCAAGGGCTTTAAACGAAGATTTCTAGTTTGGTCCATGGCATTGGTCCATTCATAATTTAATGCGCCTGGAATATGTCCGCCTCTGGCAGCATTGATTTTTTCACCGGTATATTCTTTTGGCGATCTGGCATCCCAAACTTGTATATCGTTTGTACTCAATGCATCCAGTATGTCATGGGCTGACATGCTGTGCTTAGCCTGATAGTTAACCTTTATACTTGAGGGGCTTGCAGAAGTAGGACCTTGTTCAACGGCAAAGGTTGCTGCTGCCCAGGCATGAATACCGCCATTCAAATAACTGTATTTGCAATGCCCAATCTCATCAAGCAACCAAATGAAACGGCCAGCCCAGCCACCGCCTTCATCATCGTAAACCACAACATGGCTGTTTTCATTTAAGCCAATGCGTTGCATTAATTGCGTCAGTTGAGTGTCAGAAGGTGAGAGGCCGGGAATGGGGGGGGCTGCTTGAGTTTCACTGGGCAGAATAAGGTTTGCGCCAGGAATGTGGGCCTCTAGAAAGCGTTGTTCGCTACCTAAGTCAACGATGACTATTGACTTGCTAGACTGATCTGCAAGCGCATTTTTTAGTTCTTCAGGTTCAATTAGTAAGGGGAGCACAGTTTCAGCTTCCGGCATGATCAATCTCTCATTAACTCAAATTAAAAGATCATACCAGAAGCCTTAACAGGGCTCTATTCGATATTCAGAAAAGCGAATAAATTAGTTGGTTTTTGTGGCTGGTTTTTTTGAGGCTTTTGCCTGGTATTGAAGTGCCGAGCTGACCGCACCACATAAAAATTTGAACTGGTTGTAGTTTCTATCGGTCAATGTTTTGCCATCTTTGTTATCAGCATAAAAAATGGCAACAGGTTTTTTGCCAACAAAAACAGACATTAAAAAGAAGTCATTGGTATCCACTGCGCTATTAAAGTTCATTGGAATTAAATCTTTAATTTTCTTTTCACTTGAAGGTTTGAGCCAAATACTTGCAGGGCGTTCGCAGAGTTTTTGGAAAATGGTGCCTTTGACGATCTGGCTATCAAAGTTTTTAACTTGTGTGAATTCACGACAACCAACTGTGTAATAGGTTTTAAAACGACTACCATCTTTACTGATTAAGGCCACAAAAGAGCGTTTAAGCTCGATCCCATAGGCGATGCCTTGGGTTGCCGCATTCATCAGCTCATGGAAATCTGCAAAATCTTCCGGTTGATGGGCCATTAAGTGGGTAAGTTCTTCAAATAAAGGATTGTTCTTGGAACTATTAGGCTGAACAGGTGGGTTTGTGGCTTCAGCAATCTTTTCAGTTGAAGCTTGTTTCGCTGGCTCAGGTTTCTTGGTCGAGGGCAAAGTGCGAACGTCTTCAATAGTAGAAGCTTTTGGTTTGGTGTCTTCGCGTGAAAGAGTTTGTACTTCTGCTGTTTGAGTTTTAATAACGGCTTGAGCTTCAATGACGGCTTGAGCCTCAATAACTGCTTTAGGTAAGGCAGATGTGTCGAAGGTACTTTCCTGAAACGCCTCAATACTCTTTTGCTTCTTCGCTTTGGTGCGTTTTCTCGGAGGCACAAATAACTTGGCTGCGGGTAACATTACGCCTGGTAAGGGATGATGTTGAGACATATCCGCTGCAACTTCATGAGAGAAACGGATCGCTTCATCCAGCGGGCAGTTTAGATAGCAGGCCAGAATGCGTTGGGCTCTTAGTGTGGCACGTGAATACCAGCAATAAGAAGAGTAATGCGCCAATAAGTTGGCCAACATGACAATAAAATGCGGTTTTTGCATTTTAATTTTAAGGTCTCGATCTGCTATTTGCTGAATTTTTTTCTCTGGATCGACGCAGTGGGCAATTCTGACCCAATCGGAAAGCGTGGGTTGATTGTCTCGCTGATGACATTCTTGCGCCATTTTAGGGAGCGCCAGCGTTTTAGACATGGCGCGGGTAATGTTGTTTAAGGTGTCGCCAAATACTTCTGTTTCTGCAATCGCGGGTAGTTTGAAGTTGGAACGAATAGCATAGCGAACCAAACGCATTTCAGGCGTCGCAAAGCGCCATAAATACCAAATAGGCGCGCCTAAAAATAACCCCGACCAATAGATGTCCTCGGGGTTGCCTTTCTTCTTTCGAAGTGAAATCGCTCTGGCCAGATTTCCCGCATATAGGCTGGTGCAGAGCGTTCTTAAATAATAAAAGCTGGTGATATTTCTGGGAGAAATAGCTTTTTTGGGCAGCCGGTCAATGCTGTCTTTTAAACCTTCAATTCCGAGCATGCTAATAGCATGAGCAAGTGTCTTACTGCCGTCATGACTGGCTAGAGTTGAATTTTCCACTTCTTTGTTGACTCGGGTGAGTATTTCAAAGGAAAGAATCGGGTCACGATTGATGATCTTAGCTAATTCAGGATAGGAAAGAGCTTCTTTTCCCAGTTTACGAAGCACAAATTCACCCACTCTGAAAGGTGATGAAAGTGACTTTTTGTTCAGAAAATCGGCCCATTCCTGGGCATTATTAGGCATGCTGCTATCAGTCATAAATCAATCAAAATATCCACAAAAGGGTGGCAAAGTAGAGGCTGATTTCAATCAGTTTGTAGGTGTATATTTACTGCAATCGCTTAGCGAGAATATAAACTGAGAAAGTCTTACGGCTTGACTGAATTCAGTATAGTTGGCTTTTTTGGATCTGCAGGCTTGAGTTTCGCCTTCTTATGCCTCAAAGGTCTCTTTGTCATTTAGCGTGTCTAATATGCGTCGATAGCTGGCCATTCGAGAGGCACTGATATCACCTTTTTCGACCGCTTCCAAAATGGCACATTTAGGTTCGCTCTGGTGTTTGCAGTCTCTAAACTTACAATAACCAATGTGTGGTCGAAGCTCGATAAAGCCCTCGAGTAGCTCTTGCTCGTTGATATGCCACAAGCCAAATTCACGAATTCCGGGTGAGTCAACTAATTGTCCGCCACCGGGGATATGGAATAATTTTGCGGTGGTCGTTGTATGGGTGCCTTTTCTGGAAATTTCCGATAAAGCGCCAACCTTGATGCTTTGATCACCCAAAATACTGCGTATTAAAGAAGACTTGCCCACACCTGATTGGCCTACAAATACGCTAGTATGATGTTTGAGCCAGTCAAGTAGTTCGCCTTCACAATGTGCCACTTCAATTGCTGAGGTTTTGAGTACTTCATAGCCAAGGTTATGATAGGTTTGGCAAAGTGTGTCAATATATTCTCTGTTGTCATCGTTGATTAAATCGATTTTATTGAACAGCAGGGCAGGCTGGATATTCAGCGTTTCTGCTGCCACCAGGTAACGATCAATCAAGTTGGCATGAGGTGTCGGTTCGGTAGCGACTACGATTAAAATGCGGTCAATATTCGCGGCAACCGGTTTTAGCAGTCCATAATTATCTGGGCGTTGAAGCAGGCTTTTTCGTTCCAGTCGGGTTTCAATCACACCGCTTTGATTACTTCCCGGTCGCCAAACAACAACATCACCGGTTACTAAGGCATCAACATTCGCTCTGACATGGCAGCGATGGATTGTTTTGTCCGCGTCTTCGGCAAGCGGCTCAATATCAATCAGTTGGCCATAATGCGCAATCACCAAACCGGTTTGCTCTTCACCCAAGTCACTGGCTTGGTAATCTTGGCTAAGTTTTTTATCCACTTTACTGGCGCGAGCAATTTTTTCGGATTGTATTTTTTCAATACGCCATTTCTGTCGTCTGTTAAGTTTTCGTTTGCTCATAGATAAAACTGTATGCCTTGGGTGGTTAAGCGTTTCATTCTAGCAGTAAAACATCGAATCCCCTATGGGTGCATTTCGCTTAAATAGAATATGGGGTTTTTTTTAACTTATTGATGATTGTGAAAACAGACAAGAAGCATTATGGTTCAATGTTATGCTAAAACTGAGTTGAGTAAGCTCACCATACCCCAAAAAGGATCTTTTATGTCTGAAGAACAAACTGAAAAAACACCCCAAGATGCAAAGAGTCGAAAACAAAATCTGATTTGGATCGATCTGGAAATGACGGGCTTGGACCCTGAAAAAGAACGTATTATTGAAATTGCCACGATTGTCACCGATGGTGAGTTAAATACTTTGGCCGAAGGCCCTGTTATCGCGGTTCACCAAAGTGATGAATTGCTAGGCGCCATGGATGAATGGTGTACCAAAACACATACTGAAAACGGCTTGGTCGAGCGTGTTCGAGCTAGTAAAGTGTCTGAGCGAGAAGCAGAACTACAAACAATAGAGTTTCTTAAAGAATATGTGGATGCGGGTGTATCGCCGATTTGTGGTAATACCATCGGCCAGGATAGACGCTTTCTGGTGAAGTACATGCCCGAACTCGAAGCCTATTTTCATTACAGAAACTTAGATGTGAGCACATTGAAAGAATTGGCAATGAGATGGAATCCTAAAATTTTAAAAGGCTTTGAAAAGAAGAATACCCATCTCGCCTTGGATGACATACGAGAGTCGATAGCTGAACTGAAGCATTTCCGGAAGAAATTTTTAAAGATGTGATTAGACGTATTTCTTTGACTTATTCTTTAATAAGCCTTCATGCTTAACCTTATTCGATAAGGTAATAATTTTGGGTTATTTATAATTCAAATCAGAAGCATTTAGGCTTTATTCTTCCTTTTAAAAAGAAAAAAGTACTAGCGTAATTTGCTTTTTGCCATAAACTTTAATGTTGTATTCAAAAAAATAGCTTTCATCTTGTGTGCTTAAAATAATAAATCGGAATACCTCACATGAAGTTGATTTTATTTTCTGTTCTTGCTGGAGTAATGTATTACTTTGGTGCATTTATTGGTATCAACATAACATCTTTAGATAATCAAATTTCATTGATTTGGCCGCCGAATGCTTTTTTGCTTTCAGCCTTATTGATTAGCTCTCCCAAACACTGGCCTTTATTTATTGTGGCGGTTTTTGTTGCAGAATTAGCCGCCGATATGCCTCATTTCAGTTTTACGGCGGCTTCGTTGTTTGCTTTGGTTAATATTATAGAGTGCGCGCTTATAGCAATTATTATTCGGAAAATGGTGAATATACAGGAATTAATTGCATGGAATGATCCTCAAAAAGTTCTGATCTTTATCATAAGTATTTTATTTGTAGTAACGCCACTTTCCGCCTTGGGTGGTGCAGCGGTTAATTTATATATAGTGGGTCTTGAGAAGCACTATTTTGATCTCTGGCGACTTTGGTGGTTGGGTGATGCCACTGGATTATTGGTGTTGACGCCAATATGCATCAATTTTATAGCGCTATTCCGTGTTAACAAAATAGCCTTTCTAGTGACAAAGCAAGCTGTTTACTTTTTAGGCGTATGCTTAATATTCTTCGCTTTATGGATCAGCGTGTTTTTACTAACACCAAGTGATGCGCAGTTTTTTGCGATTGCCCCTTTCTTAGTTCTGTTGCCGATAGCCTGGGATATATTGCGCTTAGATGGTCAGCAGAAAATTATGCTTGCATCTGCGCTTGCATTTCTCACCGCCATTTTGACTTCGTTTCATATTGGTCCCTTCATTCAAGATGATATTCAAACTTCGGTGTTATTGGCTCAAGAGTTTATTTTAATCTTTATAAGTATCACCTGCTTGGTCAGCGCCTATCATAGTCAAGCCTTCCAGAAATCATTAAAACTGAAGATATTTCAAAGTACTTTTGAGTCTGTTCGCGAGGGTATTGTGATTACCGAAGCGGAAAATGATCAAAAAATTGTTTTCTGCAACTCCGCATTTGAGAAGCTAAGTGCTTATTCAGCTGCTGAAATTATCGGGCAAAACTGTCGTTTTTTAAATCGAAATTATCGAGATCAAGAAAACCTCCTTAGAATAAAAGATGCCATAAGTAAAAAAGAAGCAGTTGAAGCGATCGTACTTAATACCAATAAACAGGGAGAAGATTTTTGGAATAGCTTAAGTATTACCCCCATCAAAGATGATAATGGCAAAGTTACTCACTTTTCAGGTATTCAATTTGATATCACAGACAAGGTATCGGCGAGTCAAATTCTCGAAGAACAAATTTTGGAAAGAACCAAGGAGTTAAGCAATTCCCAAGAGCGGCTCGAGTTGGCTACAGCGGTATCAGGTTTGGGAATTTGGGAATGGGATTTAAACACCGGTAAGTTAGTTTGGGATGCTCGAATGCATGAAATTTATGATACGCCTGAGAGTGTTAAGCAAAGCGGCTTGTTTTATGAGTTTTGGTCGCAAAGTGTTCATCCTGAAGATGTCGAACTGGCGGCTGCTACGCTTAACCAAGCGGTCGAAAAACGGCAAAAATGGGATGCTGAATTTCGTTTGAAGTTACCCTGTGGGGAAATTAAATTTATCAAGGCAACTGCCGCTATTAAGATGGATCCGGATGGTGAACCTATAAAAGTAATAGGCGGTAACGTTGATATCACCAAGCAACGTATTTTAGAAGAACAACTAAAAGAGTCTGTTGATGAAGCAAAAAATGCTAATACAGCCAAAAGTGAATTCCTCGCTAATATGAGTCATGAAATTCGCACGCCGATGAATGGTGTAATCGGTATGGCTGAACTTATGAGAGGCACTGAACTTAGCACCCGACAAAAAGAATATGTCGGAATGATCGAATCTTCTGCGAAATCGTTGTTACTTTTACTCAATGATATTCTAGACCTATCTAAAATTGAAGCAGGGCAGTTTAGTCTAGATCCTATCCCCAGCAGTTTGGATGACTGCGTTGGAGATATCATGAAAGGCTTTGCAGTTACGGCACATAATAAAAATCTAGAACTTCATTATTATATTCACCCAAATGTTCCAGCATGTATCAAGGTTGATCGTTTACGCTTGGGGCAAATACTTTTTAATCTAGTGGGTAACGCGGTCAAGTTTACAAACGCCGGTGAAGTGGTGGTTGAGCTATCCAGCAATGAAGCCAATCTCGTGGCTGTCAACGATCAATTTAATTTAACCATTCTTATTCGTGATACTGGAATTGGTATTGCTGAAGAAAAACAAACGGATATATTTAAACCCTTTCAGCAAGCAGATAACAGTGTAACCCGTAAGTTTGGGG
>JBFJZQ010000056.1:0-13303 GCA_041622015.1 Oleiphilaceae bacterium | reverse complement strand
CTTAAAAGGCAGTGGCCGTATGGTAAATGCCCATATAATCGGTGAAACAGCTTGGGCAGTTGAGAATTTATTCAACCGCATAATAGATGGCTCAATCATTATGAATGATGGTGTCGCTGATCTGGTTAGCTACGTTTCCAAAAAAATACCGTTACTGATTGAATCCTTTGAAAAAAGAGTATCCCCGGATTTCGACTATGAGCGCATCGAAAGACAAGCTCAAGCACTTATTGCTGGTGAAATAGTCAAACCTCTTACTGATGAAGTGAATACTCAGAACGAAGCGTCTGTGCAAGAAAATGATAACTACAAACTGGTAGATATTGATGAATCACTTCTAGAAATTTTTGAAAATGAAGCCATTAGCCACGTTTCTTCTGTCGAAGAGTTTGTCGCTAAAGTCAATGAAGATGGCCCTCAATCGATTACAGATGACCTATCGCGAGCGCTTCACACATTGAAAGGTAGCGCAAATACAGCGAATATCCAACCGATTGCAAATATCGCCATTCCCGTTGAGAAGCTTGTCAAAGATGCACGCGCAAGCAATATTGAGGTGGATACAAAAATTGCCAGCATGCTAGCTGAAGCAATGAATTTTATACGTTCGGGGATAAAACAACTTGCCGAAACACCGCAACAAGACCTTGAAGGTAGTGAGCAATTCTTAACTGGATTAGTTACTCTTCAAAAACAAATATTTGAAGATGTCAGTGATAAAGTTGAAGCCTTCGAGAATGCATCTCAGGACCCACAAATAATTAGCATCTTCCTGACAGAAGGTCTTGATATATTGCTAGATGCTGAAAGCATACTCAACGAATGGCAAACGCATCCTGTTTCGAATGATCAACTTATGCAGCTCGTAGGTGAAGTCAAAACGCTTCATCGGGGAGCCAAAGTTGCGGGTTTAGCAAACATAGGAGAGCTGTGCGAGTGTCTAGAAGACTGCTACAACAGCATCGATCTAGAAAGTTCATCTCCCGATCAAACATTCATAAGCGATATAAAGCGCGGCCATGATGCTCTCATAGATATGATGGACCAACTTGCGGCTGGGTTAACGACCAAGCTCGATAATAAACTGCTTGCCGAGTTACGGTCACATATACTAAACCAAGAATCAAATCAGCCTCTTACGAGTGAACATCAAGATGAACACGATGAACTCTATGACAAACTGGATGAGTTAGAGAAACAACTGGATGATTCACTGCCTTCATATGCCGTTGTTGAAAATGAAGAATTATCTGAAGAGGCTACTTTAGAAGAACAAACAAGCTCTGAAAATATAATGGATGCAGAGCTTGCTGAGATTTTCCTAGAAGAAGCAAGTGAGCTGGTGAATGCCATGCATCCCGCTCTTCAACGTCTCGCTGAAAAGCCCGACAATGAAAATATTTTACTTCAACTTCAGCGAGATATGCATACCCTTAGAGGTGGTGCGCGCTTAGCAGAAATAAATACCATTGGTGACTTAGCCGATGTACTAGAACTAACATTCGAAGCCTTGATAGAGACACATGAAGCTGTCCCCGGCTTGGTATTATCTTTATTGGAAGAAGCGTCAGTTGCTCTCCAAGACATGCTTAAGGCCGTCGCACAACTACAACTAACGGATGCTCAACCGGTCTTAATTGACAACCTGACTTCGGCCTTAAACACCTTAAAAGCGCATAGTTTATATGATGGTAACAAAGAGCATGATGAAGATGATGAACTAGAAGCCATTGATTCATCTTTAGCTGATGCAGACGAAGAGCCTGCTTATATCCCGCAAGTGGAAATAGAAGAATCTCAAAACCAAGACTCCGTATCTGAATTTGAGCTCGATCCAGAATTGGCAGAAATATTCCTGGAAGAAGCCTTAGAAATCATTAATTCCTCGGGTGAACTGTTACACCATTGGAAGACAGATGTTTATAACCTTAAATTGGTTGGTGTCTTACAAAGAGAGCTCCACACCTTAAAAGGCGGTGCCAGAATGGCCGAGATTAGCCCTATTGGGGACTTATCTCATGAACTTGAAACACTCTTTGAAGCCATTGTTGAGCATAAGTTTGAAGCTTCCGATCATGTCATTGAGTTATGCCTAAGCTGCCATGACGCATTGGCAAACATGGTCGATGCAGTGAAAGATGGTCATGCGGTGCCAACCGCGAACAATCTTCTTGCAGAAATTAAAGCACTGACATCGAAGCCAGTGCAAACGAGCAATGAGCCAGAAGAGCCCATTATTGAACCTGATACTCTAGAGGAAGTATCTAGCGCAGCCGAAGCAGACACTGACAATGCAAGCCCGCATCCTGATACAGAATATGAAGGTGACTTATTACCGCTATTTATTGAAGAAAGTAAGGATATTCTTTCGGCTGTTGCAGAATATCTTGAATTATGGAAAGAGTCTGATGATGGATCAGATGGTATTGTTGGCTTACAAAGAGAAATGCACACCTTAAAAGGCGGTGCACGTTTGGCGGATGTCGATGCAATTGGTGATCTTGCCGAAGCCGTCAACACTCGTCTGGATAAATTAATTGATGGCGAACTAACAGACCATCAAAGTCTCTATCCACTTGTTGTTAGTGCTTATCAAGAATTTACAGAAATGCTCGAAAGCCTGATACATGGCCAAACGATTAAACCCGCGCCGGCGTTAATTGGTAAAATCAATGCAGCGGGTCAGCGTAACCCAGGTAAGAGCACAACAACATCAGATGGTTCCAATTCTGAGCAAGAAGTTACTTCACCTACACTATCTTCGACTGTCAGTGTTGATGATGAGGTCGACATGGAGGTTGTGGAATTATTTGTTGAAGAGGCTCAAGAGTTAATCGAAGCACTGGAAGAACATATTTCTGCGTGGTCAAAAGAGCCTGCAAACGAAAAGTATAACCTTGAAATTCAACGCGTTCTTCATACGCTCAAAGGTGGCGCAAGGCTCTCAAACCTGACTGAGCTAGCAGATGAAAGTCATCACCTAGAATCAACACTGCTGACCGCTCAAGAAAATCAACAACTGTTTGATGGCGATCTAAAAGCAGAAGTTCTAGCTAAGCAAGATATTCTGCTTAAGCATGTAGATGGTATTCAATCTCTTTTGAACGCCTCTCCAGAACCACAAGTTCAAGAACCGAAAACACAGCCCAAAGTAGAAAAACCCAAAGCTGAAAATGTTTCAGAAGCCATTATTCAAGGCACAAGAGGCACTAAACCATCAGCTAAACCAAGCCCGGTGAAGAAAGCTTCACCCGCGAAAACAGCGAAGAAAGCTTCACAAAGTGCTGCACCACAAGAAACCATTCGTGTGTCGGCTAACTTACTTGATGCGCTGGTAAACTTAGCCGGTGAAACCAGTATTTCTCGTGGCCGACTAGAGCAACAGATAAGTGACTTTGGTTACACACTCGAAGAAATGTCAGCAACCATTGAGCGGCTTCGTGAACAGCTGCGTCGTATGGATATGGAAACAGAAGCTCAGGTTCTATTCCGAGCTGAGAAAGAAGGTATTTCATCGACAGTTTACGAAGATTTTGACCCTCTTGAAATGGATAGATACTCGTCCATACAGCAGCTTTCAAGAGCATTAACAGAGAGTACATCCGACTTACAAGATCTTAGAGACACCTTAGCTGATCGTTCACGCGATGCAGAAACTTTGTTACTACAACAATCACGCATTAACTCGGAGCTTCAAGAAGGTCTTATGAAGACCCGAATGATTCCATTTTCATCGGTAGTTCCTAGGTTGCGCCGTATCGTTCGACAGATTGGTGGCGAGCTAAATAAACAGGTTGAGTTTGATGCACTGAATGCCGAAGGCGAAATGGATCGTTCCGTTCTAGAAAGAATGGTTGCTCCTTTAGAACATATGTTAAGAAATGCTTTAGATCATGGTATTGAAAAACCGGAACAGCGACAAAAATCAGGCAAGCCCCCTGTCGGTATGATCACCCTTTCTTTGCATCGCGAGGGAGGGAATATCGTCCTTAAAATGCAGGATGATGGCGCCGGTATCAATGGCGAGGTGATTCTTGCTAAAGCCTTGAAGCAAGGCCTTGTTGAAAAAGATGCTGAGCTAAGTAAGCATGACATCATGCAATTCATTATGCACCAAGGTTTCAGTACCGCAGAACAAGTGACACAGATATCTGGTCGTGGAGTGGGTATGGACGTTGTCGCTAGCGAAATAAAACAGATGGGTGGAACCATTGAAATTGATTCTGAATTTGGTAAAGGCACAGAATTTACTATCCGACTTCCTTTTACGGTCTCGGTAAACCGTGCATTGATGGTCAATACCGGTGAAGACTTTTACGCCATCCCGCTAAATACGATTGAAGGTATCGTTCGCGTAAGTCCTTACGAGCTTGAAGAATACTACAAGCCAAACGCGCCAATGTATGAATATGCGGGGCGTGAATACAACCTACAATATTTAGGCCAATTACTGCATAGCACGCATCAGCCGAAATTGCAGGGGCAACCCTTGCCATTACCGGTTATTCTGGTACGTGGTAGTGAAAAGCCAATGGCACTTCAAGTTGATAGTTTAATGGGAAGCCGTGAAATCGTTGTTAAGAGTTTAGGGCATCAATTTGCAGAGGTGAACGGAGCTTCTGGCGCCACAATTCTTGGTGATGGCAGTGTCGTTGTAATTCTTGATCTACCGGCATTGATTCGTGATGACATTGCAAGTGCAATGAATCCTAAACCTATCATTAATGTTCATGAAGTCGCTGCTAAACAAACTTCACTGGTCATGGTTGTCGATGATTCTGTTACTGTTCGAAAAGTTACCACACGTTTATTAGAACGAAATGGTTACGACGTCATCACCGCAAAAGATGGCGTCGATGCGATTGCATTATTACAAGACCAGAAACCGGATGTGATGCTTTTGGACATTGAAATGCCCAGAATGGATGGCTTTGAGGTAGCGACACTCGTGAGACACGATGAACGCTTAAAAGACGTGCCAATCATTATGATTACTTCTCGAACAGGTCAAAAACATAAAGAAAGAGCCTTATCCATTGGTGTGAATGAATACCTTGGTAAACCTTTCCAAGAACATGATTTGTTAGAAAACATTGAGCGGTATATTGATTAATGCAAACTGAAAACTTACACCCTCACATAGGTGTAATTTCAGATTGCGCTCTTCAACGGCACACGATACAAAAAGCGCTATCCAACTATGGCTTACCCATAGCGCTTTCATGTGATCCATCATTATTCCCAAGTCAATCGGCTGACAAAATCCAACAGGTTGCTTGTTGGATTCTAGTCCTGGAAGATGAAGACTTTGAATCTGACGAAATCACCGCACTAATTGAACAAACAGAAATACCGGTTCTATTTGGACTTGGTAAAGCGCCTAATAAATATGATGAACTTTATATTTCTTGGGAACGAAGACTATTTGGAAAACTAGAAGAGCTAGTTGGCCAGTTAAATATCTTCGAATCTGAGAGCTCTGTTTTATCCTTGGCTGATCATAAAGAGCCAGTAGAAAAAAATTTACCCGCCTCATCAGTCAAGGGCCTCTCCTCAGGTGAGGCCCTCTATATTAGCCAGCAACGCAAGCTTGCCAATACTAATTCATCAAGACTAAGAGAGCCGGCTTCAGAAATTTGGATTCTAGCGGCGTCATTAGGTGGCCCTAGTGCTGTAAAAAGCTTTTTAGACCTAATTCCACAAAACATTAAAGCTAGTTTTTTATATGCCCAACACATTGATGCGCATTTCTCACATGTGTTAACGCAAGTTTTAGGCAGACATGCAAAACTGGATTTACTTGCTCTTGAAAACGGCTATCCTTTATATGATGGCGAAGTCAGAGTCATACCTGTTGATCGAGAAGTGAAGTTTGACTCGTTTCATGGACACATAACTGAAGAGCCATGGCAAGGCCCTTATGGACCGTCTATTGACCATTTATTAAAAAATGCCGTGGCTGGATTTGGTTCAAAATGTCATTTGATCGTTTTTAGTGGTATGGGAAATGATAGTGCAATGATGGCGCAAGCCATGCAGAAATCCGGCTGCCAAATATGGACCCAAAGTCCGGATACTTGTGCGAGCGCGTCAATGCCACAAACAATTATTGACATGAAGTGTAGTAACTTCACTTCCACGCCTGAAGGTTTAGCTGAAGCATTAATTAAACGAGTGGGCTGCCATACAAGCAATATATCAGCAATAAATACAACTGCTCATACTAATTCAACCGAGCCTGAACAAGATCAGGCTAATAATGAGGATATAAACGGTGTCTGACACACAGAAAATAATAGCCTGCTTGTATTTGCCAGTAAATCAGCAGCAATTATTATTACCGAACGTTAGTGTTGCAGAAGTGGTTGGTTATCAAGCACCAAGCACTCCTGCAGATAAACCAGACTATTTCTTGGGATATGTAACCTGGAGAGGCATTAATATCCCTTTGATTTCTTACGAGTTAGCCAATGGCCAAATGAGTAATAAAGTAACTGCTAATACTCGAATAGTGGTCATAAATAGCATCGGTGAACACCATGAATCATTGCCTTTTTTTGCAATTGTAACCCAGGGTATACCCAGGTTAGTTAAAGTAGCGAGTGATTTAATTAAACCAATTAAAGGCCAAGCAACTAATAAAGCTGAAATGACATACGTCACCTTAGATGGCGAAGAAGCGACAATACCGGACTTACAATATTTAGAAGCTCTTGCATTTAAGAACTTATGAAACTCGAACAAAGCCATGTAAATAAATCTGCTTTATCAGCTCTTTTATTTATTTGTGTTTACCATGTCGTTAGCTTATTTATACATGGGGTATTCATAGCCGGTTTTATGTTTTTGTGCGCTGCAGTTTTCTGTGGCCGTATATTAATCAATGAACAAAAGCACAACGAAAAGCCTCAACATACTCATTATGCATCAGCAATAGGTTGCACCTGGCTGGCCATCATTGTTTTACTTTTCACCGTTAATACTCCAACACCAGCCATAGGTATTTGGTTTTGTATCACAATGCTGGGTACATCAATTTTACTTAGACCTACTTATTCTTTTAGCTTTAATGCTATTGCATTATCCATTTTCTGGATGTTTGCATTTATGGAGCTCGCGTATAGCTTTATATATTTTGAAAGCGCGCTCGCGTTAAGCATAATTTTAATACTCTCATCTATTATCCAAGGTCACTTAGTAGATTTGAAAGCAGACCTTAATACTGCCAAAGAAACAGATAACCTAACAGGTTCTATTCAACCAACTGCCTTTAAGGCTGAACTTGAGAAAGTCGTTCAACTTTATGATCGTTATGAAACGCCTTTCAGTCTCATTTGTATAAAGTACCAAAATAACTTTACTACAGAGGCTGATCTGCAACTGTGGTTAAAAGAATTATCTTCGCTGTATCAAAGTCGACTGCGTAAAACTGATATCTTTTGTCGATTTAATACACAGAAATTTATGATTTTACTTCCCAGTACAAATACCCAAAACGCAGATGCCTTATTAGAAGACCTGAAAACTTGTGCAACAGCATACGAGTTCAGTTTTAAAAATGAATCATCAAGTTTTATTAAGCCGCCCACTTTGAGCTTTTCTGCTGAGTCATTTGTAAAAGATGAAACGATTGAAGAATGGTTTAGAAAAATTCAGTCGCAATAAAAGGTTTGATAGACACTTTTGATGCCTTAAATAGCTTAATTATTTACAATCAGCACTTAATGTTTTGGCATATTTTTAGCAAAATCAGAATTACTAGCTAAAATTAAAATGATGAATTAATAATCAATACTTAAGTTTCTTTCTCTTCAGCCGATTTAGCGATGCAATTAAAGAAACTTGGCTCATAAAGCTATTAGCCACAGCTTATCGGTATGATGACCATATACAATAATTAGGATCTGTTTGTCAGTCAGCTCTCATGACAGATATGAGCAAAGTTACACGTTTACTTGGGTAAAATTATGTTTGGATTTAATAAAAACTCTTTAAAAGTCAATGAAGTTGCTATTGACAAAGTCGAATTACAAAACTTACAAAGTAAAGCGGCCATGTTGGATAAATTCGTCGCACAAGATCCTATTTCAGTAGCTCAAAATCTTGCTTCAACCGTTGCTGAAAAGTTGGAAAGTGGCTCAAGCTTTGTTAAACAGCTCGAAGAAAACTGTCAGGGTATGGAATCACTTTTAACTGAAGGCCAAAGTATTCACGCCGCTGCCCAACAAGCAAATGACACGACAACACAAACAGCTCAAACCTCTCAGCAATGTAGTGCAGATATGCGCCAACTGGCAGACAACCTTGAAACCTCTTCACGTTATATTTCAGAGTTCACTTCACTATTAGAAAGCCTGGATGAGAGTAACAAGACAATTAGTAAACTTTTAGAGTCTATCAAAGCGATTGCAGATCAAACCAATTTATTAGCGCTAAATGCGGCAATTGAAGCGGCACGAGCGGGTGAGCATGGTCGTGGCTTTGCGGTTGTTGCTGATGAAGTACGTCAACTTGCAAATACCTCAAATTCTTCCGCTGAAGAAATCCAGGGTGAAATAACTAAAATCACCGAAATTTCAAACTCAGTAATTTCTAAACAACAAGAAGTGGCTGAAGTAGTGAGTAGCAGCGTCACCATCGCGAATGAAACCATGCATAACTTAAGCAGTATGGCGAATATCGCTAGCAATAGTGCGAGTGTGGTGAACTCTCTTACACAGAGCCTAAGTTCCCAGGCTCAACAAACTGAACAAATTAGAAATGAAATACAAACATCTATCGATCGAGCTGGCTCACTCACAAATGCAAGTCATAGTCTTGATGATGAGTTTCAAGTACTCATTAACCAACTTGTAAGTATTCGTTAATTCATGAAAATTTGACACTTTACTGAGCTCTAATTTTTAAATTAAAGCTCTTTTTTATAACCTCGATCTTAATTGTTTTTATAAGTGATTGATTTTAAATGCATTATAAAAATAACGTTAATGTTTTCTCTATTTTGGCCGATTTAATGCTTATAAATACTATATAGAGCAAAGACATTTAGTCTAAGCGCTGACTATTCATAAGAATAGGAGTAGTTACAATGCATATTGAACTTGAAAATCAACAAAGAAATAGACTTCAGACCCTTAAACAGCTGTATATCGGTAAATCTATTCAGCTCAGTAAGACCAATGCGTCGTTAAATAACTTCAAATACCAAATACTCCTAGCTGAGCTATTAGTTATAAAAGCGGCAATACCAGAAAACGAGTTGCCGCTTTGCCTGGAAAGTTAAGCTCATCAGCAAAGATTTATCAGGTGAACTGTAAAAATTTATGACAGCTACAGTTCACCCAATTAAATAGTTATTACTCAATGACAGCGTCTAAAGCTTGAGTCACATCAGCTATGATGTCGTCAATATGTTCTATGCCCACGCTAATTCTGATCAAATCTTCACTGACACCCGCTTTTTTCAACTCTTCAGTATTTAACTGCCTATGAGTTGTACTCGCAGGATGACACGCTAAAGATTTGGCATCACCAATATTGACGAGCCGTAAGATCATATTCAAAGCATCGATAAATTTCCCGCCCGCTTCGCGCCCACCTTTGATGCCAAAACTAACAATACCGGAGGCCTTTCCGTTGGTAATTTTTGTACAGGTTTCAAAATAAGGGCTATTTGGCAGCGCTGCATAATTCACCCAGCTTACCTTTTCGTGATTTTCGAGAAATTGAGCTAATTTCTCGGCATTTTCACAGTGACGCTCCATCCTTAACGCTAATGTTTCTAAACCTTGAAGCAATTGAAATGCACTCATCGGTGACAGTGCTGCACCCGTATTTCTAAGAGGCACAACACGGCACCGGCCAATAAATGCGGCAGGGCCCAGCGCCTCTGTATAAACAACGCCGTGATAGGAAGGGTCTGGCTCATTCAATATCGCGAAACGTTTTTTATCTTGTGTCCAATCGAACTTACCACTGTCGACAATCACCCCCCCAATGGTTGTACCATGGCCGCCTATATATTTCGTTAAGGAATGAATCACGATATCTGCACCATGCTCAATTGGTCGACATAAAATTGGACTGGCGACAGTATTATCAACCATCAATGGCACTCCGTGCTTATGCGCAATTTCTGCAAGCTTCTGCAAATCGACGACATTTCCCGCGGGATTTCCAATTGACTCACAAAACACCGCTTTGGTATTTTCATCAATTGCCTTTGAGAAGCCTTCATAATCATCAGCATCAACCATGCGAACTTCAATCCCTTGTTTCGGCAAGGTATGAGCAAATAAGTTGTAAGTCCCACCATATAGCTGACTTGTGCTGACGATATTTGATCCAACCTCACACAAACACTGTATTGCATAGGTTATCGCTGACATCCCAGAAGCCAATGCCAAGCCAGCAATCCCTCCTTCCATTGCAGCTACACGCTGTTCAAGTACATCCGTCGTTGGATTCATGATACGGGTGTAAATGTTGCCTGGTATTTTCAAATCGAATAAGTCAGCACCATGCTGGGTGTTATCGAAAGTATAGGATGTCGTTTGATAGATCGGAACGGCGGCGGCTTTGGTCGTTGCTTCAGATGTATAGCCATGGTGAAGTGCTAAAGATTCTAATTTCATTGTCATACCCAAGAATAAAAATGAAGGCCATGCTTTCTAAAGTCACTATTCAAATAAAAGTTATGTTTACACACATATTATGAAAGAGTTCAATGAAAGCGTTTTTTATCGTTAATTGTTTCTTGATTCGAATAATTCATCGTCAAAATTGCCGACTTATCATGCACACTCTAAAATTTTCTCGCAAGTTTGATAGTGCCTTTTTATTAAATTTTGATTTCTGAATGAAAGGCACACACTCCAAATCAAAAGCAATCACCAGAGATTAGGAATAGTGCTTTCCCCCTACTTAGCAAGTATGTAAAATTGCACTTTTTTATCTTTTGGAAAGATCTATGTCTGACACTTTAGCTGCGCACTATAAAGCCATTCTTGAAGGATTAGGAGAAGACAGCTCCCGAGAAGGTCTTCAGGACACGCCTCAAAGAGCAGCAAAAGCCATGCAGTTCTTAACCAAAGGCTATCAGGAAACCCTCGAAGAGATTGTCAACGGCGCCATTTTCGAATCTGACAATGATCAGATGGTTATTGTGAAAGACATAGAGCTCTACTCTCTTTGCGAGCACCACCTTTTACCTTTTATCGGGAAGTGTCATATTGCCTATCTGCCAAACGGTAAAGTTTTGGGCTTATCAAAATTTGCACGCATCGTCGACATGTTTGCACGAAGGCTACAAATACAAGAAAACCTGACTAGACAAGTGGCGGAAGCTGTTCAAAGTATCACTGAAGCCAATGGGGTCGCAGTAATTATTGAATCCAAACACATGTGTATGATGATGCGCGGTGTTGAAAAACAAAACTCAAGCATGAATACCTCTGTAATGCTCGGTGCATTTCGTGAATCCCAAGCTACTCGAAGTGAGTTCTTAACTTTAATGACTCATGCCTAAGCGGCGTAAAAACATAAGCGCTTAGATTTAAAACCTGCTGTAAAATTGCCACAGTCCTCGCCTTATAGGAAACGAGAATGTTAAAGCTAGATATGCTCAACCAACTTAAACAACTTAAGCAAGATATCAAAGAAAGCCGAAATTTAATGGAAGGAACGGTAAAAGGCTCTCCCAACAAATTTGGCTTTGTCAGTCTTGACTCAGGAAAAGATGTTTATTTACCAGCAGAAGAAATGGAAAAAGTACTTCCGGGTGACCGCATTGAGGTCGAGATAGTTAAAGATAGCAAAAATAAAAAAGTTGCCAAAATTGAGCGCTTTATTTCTTCACCAACAAAATATTTTTGTGGCAAATATATTACCAAAGGCAAAACACATTTTATCGAGCCTGATATAGCGGGTATGAATCGTTGGTTTTTTGTGCCACCACAAAAACGCAAAAATGCCCAGAACAAGGACTTAGTTAAATGTCGTATTACCCAACACCCTTTTAAAAGTGGCAACGCGCAAGCCGCTGTTCTTGACGTCATCGGCCAAGAAAATGATATGGGTATCGAATTTAATTACGCCTGTAAAAAACACGATATACGAAAAACATGGCCAGCTGAAATTGAGCAAGAGCTAGCTGAACTTTCCGAAAGCACCATTGAAACCTTAGCGGCTACTCGTAAAGATCTTTCGGAATTGAATTTTATTACCATCGACTCTCACTCTACAGTCGATATTGATGATGCCATTCATGTAGAAAAAATAGCAACGGGTTGGAAGCTGAATGTTGCCATTGCTGATCCCAGTGCGGTCATCAAAAAAGGCTCAGAAATAGAAAAAGAAGCCTTAAAGCGTGCAAGCTCGCTTTATTTCCCGGGGCAACATATCTCGATGCTGCCGGAAAAAATCGCCGGTGACTTATGCTCTTTAAAAGAAGGCTTCCTTCGTTTAGCTAAAGTCGTACAAATGGATATCAATGAATCGGGTGATATTTTAGATTACACTATCGTCGAAGCAGCCATTAAGTCACATAAGAAATTCAGTTATACAGAGCTGAGCCATCACTATGAAGCTCCTTCTTCTGACATGAGCCCTGCGCTTAATTCTATGCTTATAGAACTCAAGCAACTGACCAATGCATTGCTTACATCACGAAAAACCAATGCTTTGGTTCAAGCTGATCGCAAAGAGTTTTATATCGAGTTAGATGACCAACAGAAGATTTCTGATATAAAAACCAAACACCTCACTCCTGCCCATAAAATGGTTGAAGAAGCGATGGTTGTCACCAACCGTTGCGTAGCTGATTATTTAGCCAAGCACTCTATTCCAAGCATTTTTGTCAGTCATCAAGGTTTACGTAGTGACAGGTTAGAAATTGTCGATAAAGTACTGACAGAAAGTCTACCTAACTATCAGTCAGAATCAGTGTCAGACTTAAAGGGTTTTATTCACACCATGCAAACTGTTTCCCAGTCAGAGGAACTTAAACCCTTACACTTATTAATTTCGCGTCAACTAGACAAAAGTAATCTTAGTTCTGAAGCAAGCCCTCACTTTGGTATGGGTCTTCCACAGTATACAACCTTTACTTCTCCTCTTCGTAAAGCTCAGGATTATTTAATTCATCGTCAGATATCTGCATTACTTCAAGGTAAAAAAGAATCAATCGATGGAAATAAATTGAGTAAATTGGCTGAAGGTACACAAGCAATTCGTAATGCCGTAAATGATTCTGAACAGTGGTTGAAATGTCAATTTATTGCCAAGAAACAAGATGTCGTGCTAG